>DASZGN010000311.1:0-5160 GCA_035938775.1 Trinickia sp. | reverse complement strand
CTGATTCTCACGATGCAGACGAATCAGAAGTACTTCGCCCTCACCGACGCCTCGGGCAAGCTGCGCTCACGCTTTCTGATCGTTTCCAACATCGAAACCAACACGCCCGGCGAGATCGTCGAGGGCAACGAGCGTGTCGTGCGCCCGCGCCTGGCCGACGCGAAGTTCTTCTTCGAGCAGGACAAGAAAAAGCCGCTCGAGCAACGCGTGCCGTTACTCAAGAACGTCGTCTATCACAACAAGCTCGGCTCGCAGCTGCAGCGTGTGGAGCGGCTGGAAGCGCTTACGGGCGCGATCGCGTCGCTCATCGGCGCCGATGCCGCGCTCGCGCAACGCGCCGCGCGGCTCGCGAAGGCGGATTTGTTGACCGACATGGTCGGCGAGTTCCCCGAGCTGCAAGGCACCATGGGCACCTACTACGCGCGCCACGACGGCGAGCCCGAGGACGTCGCGCTCGCGTGCACCGAGCACTACCAGCCGCGCTTTTCCGGCGATGCGCTGCCGACCACCCTCGTGGGCACCGCGGTCGCGCTCGCCGACAAGCTCGAGACGCTCGTCGGCATCTGGGGCATCGGCCTCGTGCCAACCGGCGAGAAGGACCCGTTCGCGCTGCGCCGCCACGCGCTCGGCGTGCTGCGCATCCTCCTCGAAAAGCAGTTGCCGATCGATCTTATGACGCTCCTCGTCGAAGCGCACCGATGCTTCGCGAACGAGCCGAAGGTCGCCGATTCGACAACCGCCCTCTATGACTTCTTCATGGACCGCCTGCGCGGCCTCTTGCGCGAACGCGGCTACGCAGCAGGCGAAATCGATGCGGTGCTGAGCTTGAACCCCACGCATCTCGACGATGTCGTGGCGAGGCTCGATGCCGTGCGCGAGTTCACCGCGCTGCCCGAGGCCGCCGCGCTCGCGGCCGCCAACAAGCGCATCGCGAATATCTTGCGCAAATCGGAAACGGAGAAGCCGCTAGTCGTGGGCGATCAAGCCAAGCCCAACGGCGCCGAGCGCTATGACATTGTCGAGCGCTTTCTCGTCGAAGACGCGGAAAAGGCGCTGCACCAGCGCCTCGATCAGGTATGGCCAACGGTCCAGACGCAACTCGCCCGGCGCGACTACACGCGTGCACTCTCGGCGCTCGCCGCGTTGCGCGAACCGGTCGACACGTTCTTCAACGACGTCATGGTCAATGCCGAGGACGCCGATTTGCGCAAGAACCGGCTGGCCCTGCTCGCCGCGCTGCATGCGCAGATGAACTGCGTCGCGGATATTTCCAAGCTCGCGGCCTGACGCTTCCCGGACCACATCCATGACCTTCAGCAAGAAGCTCGTCATTCTCGATCGCGACGGCGTCATCAACGTCGATTCCGACGCCTTCATCAAGTCGCCGGACGAATGGGTCGCGATTCCGGGCAGCCTTGAGGCGATCGCGCGCCTGAATCAGGCCGGCTATCGCGTGGTGGTCGCGTCCAACCAGTCGGGCATCGGGCGCGGCCTTTTCGACATGGCCACGCTCAACGCGATGCACGTGAAGATGCAGCGCGCAGCGGCGACCATGGGCGGACGCATCGACGCCGTGTTCTTCTGCCCGCATACGGCCGAAGATCAATGCGAGTGCAGAAAGCCGAAGCCCGGCTTGCTGAAGATGATCATCGAGCGATTCGAAATCGATCCCGAAGTGACGCCCGTCGTCGGCGATGCGCTGCGTGATTTGCAAGCGGGCGCGGTGCTAGGCTTCCCGACGCATCTCGTGCGCACCGGCAAGGGCGAAAAGACGCTCGCGGCCGGCGGCCTGCCCGAAGGCACGCGGGTGCATGACGATCTCAAAGCATTCGCGCTCACCTTCCTTGCCGACAAGCATGAGTGACACCATTCGAGCCACGACCACAATGCCCTTTCTCCGCTCAGTCCTGCTCTTTTTCTTTCTCATCGTCTTCACGGTGCCGTACGGGACTGCCTGCGTCATCGCCTGTCCGTTCATGAGCGCGGACCGCCGCTACTGGATGGCGGTGGGCTGGTGCCGCACGACGCTCGCGGTGATCAAGCACTTGAATGGCATTCGCTATCGAATCGAGGGGATGGAAAATCTGCCCGATGGCCCGGCCGTGCTGCTGGCGAAGCACCAGTCGGCGTGGGAAACGCTTGCGCTTCCCGCCTTGATGCCCCGCCCGCTTTGCTATGTCTTCAAGCGCGAACTGCTTTATGTGCCGTTCTTCGGCTGGGCGCTCGGCTCGCTGAAGATGATTCACATCAACCGCAAGGAAGGCAAGTACGCATTCGCATCGGTGGTGAAGCAGGGGCGGCATCGCCTCTCCGAAGGCGCGTGGATCATCATGTTCCCGGAGGGCACGCGCACGCCGGTCGGCAAGCAAGGCAAGTACAAGACGGGCGGCGCGCGCTTTGCGATCGACACCGATGCGCCCGTCGTGCCGATAGCGCACAATGCGGGACGCTTCTGGCCGCGCAATTCGTTCATGAAGTACCCCGGTGTCGTCACCGTATCGATCGGCAAGCCGATCGCGCCGGCGGGGCTCACGCCCGATGCGCTCAACGCGCGCGTTGAAACGTGGATCGAAACGGAGATGCGCCGCATCGACCCCGATGCCTATCGTCACGAGGACAGCGGCAGCCCCGTCGGCAAAGCCGACATCGTCGCCGCCGGCAAGCGCGCGAGCGATGCCCCCGACCAGGCTGACGCCGCCCGCGGTTGACGACGCGAGGCGAAGCGAGCGAGGCGAAGCGAGCGAAGCGAAGTTAGCGATGCGAAGCGAGCGACGCCCTTTCGTCAGGCAAACGTAAGAGCGAGCGCGCATGCTCTTGCTCATTCGATCGAAGAATAGCGAATCCGATGTCCAAGTCCGTCCCGCCGCGCCCGGCCACGGCGCTCGATATCCGGCAGCTCGATCTGCCGCTTTTCGTCGAGCCGGCCGACGGCGTGCACGCGAATTCGCCGCAATCGTCGCCACCACCTGCACCGCCATCGTCGCCGCTCGCGCCGGGTGTGCTCAACGGTGCGAAGCTTCGTCGCCTGACGCTCAACGGCCGCACGCTCGAATACGGTTTAAAACGCTCGTCGCGCCGCACGATCGGCTTTTCTATCGACGGCAGCGGCCTGACCATCACGGCGCCGCGCTGGGTGACACTCACGGATATCGAAGCGGCGATCGCCGGCAAGGAACGGTGGATCTTCGCGAAGCTCGCCGAATGGCAGACGCGTGCCGAGCAGCGCGCACTGCCGCGCATCGAGTGGCGCGACGGCGCGCAACTCCCGTATTTGGGCAAGCCTTTACGCATTGCGCTCGCCTCGCGGCATGGCATGCTCGCCTTCGATGCCGATGACGCCTTGCTCGCGCTGGCACTACCTTCACATGCCGAGGCCCAGCAAATCAAAGACCGCGTGCAAGGCTGGCTGCAAAGCGAGGCCAAACGCGTGTTCGGTGAACGGCTCGCGCTTTACGCGCACAAGCTTGGCGTGGCGTTCAAGGGCTATGCGTTGTCGTCGGCGGCGACGCGCTGGGGCAGTTGCTCGAGCGACGGGCGCATCCGCCTCAACTGGCGGCTGATTCACTTTCCGCTGTCGATCATCGACTACGTCGTCGCGCACGAACTCGCGCACTTGCGCGAGATGAACCATAGCCCGCGCTTCTGGCAGACGGTCGAATCGATATTCCCCGAATTCCGCGAAGCGCGTCATACGCTGAAGCACCATCCGCCCGAGTTGCTGCCGGCGCTCTGAAGGGCGGGTGCGCGCGTTTATCCGTCAGGGCACCCACCAATAGCGGGTGATATGAAAGAAGATCGGCGCGGCGAACACAACCGAGTCGAGCCGGTCGAGCATGCCACCGTGTCCGCGAATCATGTTGCCCCAGTCCTTGATGCCGCGGTCGCGCTTGATTGCCGACATCACGAGCCCGCCGAGAAAGCCCATCAGCGCGATGACCAGCGCAACCGCACCGGCCACCCATGGCGAGCCGTATGGCGTGATGCGCCACAGCGCCGCGCCGACCAACGTCGCGCTCGCGACGCCGCCCACGAACCCTTCGACCGTCTTCGACGGCGAGAGCAGCGGCGCGATCTTTTTCTTGCCGATGAGCTTGCCCCAGACGTACTGCAAGACATCGCTGCCTTGCACGACGATGACGAGAAAGACGATCAGCAGCAGATTGCGCCCCTCGAAGCCGGGGATCGGCAGGATCATCAGAGCGGGCACGTGCGACACGCAAAAGACGCACATCATGACGGCCCATTGCGTGCCGGCGCAACGTTCGAGAAAGCTCGAGGTTTCCGATGAAAGCGCCGAGAGAATCGGCATCAGAAGGAATGCGTAGACGGGGATCAGAATCGTGAAGAGTCCATACCAATGCGTATAGACGAGCACGTACTGCAGCGGCAGAAAAATGAAGAACGCGGCCGCGACCGCGCGGTGATCGCCGCGCGTGGTTGTGGTGATGGTGATGAACTCGCGCAGGGCGAAGAACGACAACAAGAAGAACAACAAGACAACCGCGCCGGTGCCCAGTGCGAACGCGGCGCCGAGTATCGCCACCATCCACCACCATGCGGCAACGCGGGCGGCGAGATTGTCGATGACGGCATGCGGCGCCCCCTTCGCGACGCGCCAGCGCAAAACGGTGGTTACGCCGGACGCCAGAAGCAGAATGGCGAGCACGGCGCCAAAGACAAGCCACATGGGGTTCATCAAGTGCAATGTCTGCATGGATCAATCCACTTTCGGGGCAAGAGATAAAAGCGCGTGACGGCAGCGCGAGAGGAATGACTCCTTGGTTTCATCGGCGGCGAGCAGCACGGGCGCACCGAATGTCACGGTGCACAGCATCGGCACGGGAATGTTTTCTCCCTTCGGCATGACGCGATTAAGGTTATCGATCCATACCGGGACGAATTCGACCTCGGGGCATGCGCGCGCGAGATGAAAAATCCCGCTCTTGAAAGGCAAAAGACGCTCTTTCGAGGTATTGCGCGTTCCCTCGGGAAATACGATCAACGAATCGCCTGCCTGAATGGCTTCATGCATCAACGACACGGGATCGGTAGCGCCGCGCTCAGCCGCCCCGCCCGTACGGTCAATCAGCAACGCGCGGAATACGTCGCGCCCGATGAAGCGGCGCAATGCCGACTTTTCCCAATAATCGGCGCCGGCAA
>DASZGN010000310.1:0-7508 GCA_035938775.1 Trinickia sp. | reverse complement strand
GGCCGCTCAAGAGGTCGAGCACACCACCGAATCGCCCTTGCAGCCCAATACGCAAACCTTCGTCACGGTGTTGCTCTTGCGCTCGCGCGCTCAGGGCCGAGTCCCAATGGTTCGGTCGCCCTCGAGCGCCCGCGGCTTGCTAGCGCCGCACAATTCCTGACGCGACGCCATACCGGCCTAGAGCGGCGACTGCAAGGGTAGCTTCAGGGAAGATTGCACGCCCGTGTCGCGCACAGGCTCGTTGTACGGGTCAAGGGGAAGTCCTTGTAGGACGATTTTCCCAAGGCCGCATCCCGGGTGACAGCTCGCGGTGTCGAGGCCGCCATGCCCGGTGGCGCCGAAGCGGCAGCCCGGTCGCCGTGCGATACCAAAAAGGCATGTCTTGTATCGCAAGCATATATTTTATTTCTGCCTCGGCGGTGCATACGATACGGACATGGCGACACAGTCCCTGCAGATCCAGGGACCCGGTCCAAATGAGCAACGACCCGTCGGTCGACGTGGAATATCCGGAGGCCGGTGTCAGCCATAGTGGAACAAGAGGATCAGTTTCAAGGTTATTTAGTTAGGAGTCCGAAATGAAATTGCATGTCGCAATCGCGCTCACGATGGCCCTTCTCACGTCGGCCACCATCGCAACCAATGCCTCCGCGCAGGAAACGACCCGTGCCGCGGTCCCGGCGGTCAACCCAATCTTCGAGCAACCGGTCGCCCGTCAACAGCACGACGCGAGCGGGACCGGTGCGGACATGACGGCCTCGATCAGCGCGGACCACCGTGCGGACGCGAGGGACGCCATCGCGGCAAAGACCGGTCCGGCCCCATCCGACTGCGTTGGACCGATCAGCTTCTGCACGCCGTACTTCGGCAACTGACCTGCTTTGCACGACAGCCTGGGCGTTTCGCCCGATTCAAGGAGTGCCCATCATGAAAACGCTTCTTTGCCTCACCCTCATTGCCGGCGCGCTTGCCGCTCCCACGCTGAGCTTCGCACAGGCCACCACGAGCGAGTTGACACGCGCGCAGGTGCGTGCCGAACTCGTCAGCCTCGAGAAGCTGGGCTATCACGTCTGGGATTTCAGCGACACCACGTATCCCGAAGCCATTCAGGCAGCCGAAGCGAAGTTGGCGGCGCAACAAGGCTCTGAACGGCTGACGGTCGAATCTAAAGGGGGCGTCCCGCAAGCGGGTGCGTCGCAGGCCGGCGCGCCCAGCCATGAACTGGTGTCGAGCGATCGCTACACCCACCCGTGAAATGCGCTGGCTACCCTGACGCTCAGTCCGTCCAAGCTGGTCTGCCTCACCGGCTCGCCAGCTTGGATCGACCGGACATTGTGGAGGAATCCATGGAAGACCTGATGAACCGCATCATCTATCACCCGTTCGTCGCGCTTCCAACCTTCTATCTGGCTGACTTGATGTGCAACGTCGACTATAGCTTGAGCGCCGTGCTCGTCGCGCTGGCTTTCGGATCGGCGCTGCGGTTGCTACGTCACGTCAACGCCGCCAGTCAAAGCTGACGGAGAGCGTTCAGGACGCGCGCCTGCTGATTCCCGATGCATCGACTCTTTCTGCTTACACGAGTCGCCATTCGAGGACTGCACCGTCCTGTCCGCGAGCCCCTCGAACGGGTTAATCTCTGTCCGCTTTCGGGCGGCGCGTGTGGCCGCTTCGAGTTGGTACCTGTGGCGTCGGTATGTGCCGGTGCCAGCGGAGATACCAACAGATATGCTCGCTGTCACTGGGCAAACACAGGTACCGTTGGTAGCAAAAAACCCCGCTGCACGGGGCTGGGCGGGGCTATTTTGCTTTGCTTTGGCGTGGCCGGGCCATCTATGGTCCCCCCGACAGGAATCGAACCTGTATCTAGCGCTTAGGAGGCACTTGTTCTATCCATTGAACTACGGGGAGAGGATTTGATTGTCGGGCTTTAAGAGCCCGAATGCGCCGGCGCGGGGCAGAGTATAGCAAACACGGCGCGGCGGCTCGCTCGGCAATGTCGGCGGCGTTTATCAGCACCTCATCGCATTGCGCACGTAACCGCCCCCCGCGCCGTTTCAAATCAGCCCCCCACGCCCTCAAGCCCTCAAAACTCCACGACACTAAACTCTGCCTTGCTCACATCACAAAGCGGGCAGCGCCAGTCTTCGGGAATGTCAGCGAAACGCGTGCCCGGTGCGATACCTTCGTCGGGCAGCCCTTCTTCTTCGTTGTAGATCCAGCCGCAAATCAGGCAGACCCAGCTCTTGTATTCGATGACGTCGCTCACAGCGTCCTACCTCAATTCAATTAAACACGTCGATACGAAACGCGCGAACCGGCCGGGCATTGGTCTGTCGAATTGCCGTATCCCGCCTATGCCAGTCCGCCGCCGTAACGCAACGCGCGATTCTACCGAATTCGAATCGGCGCAGCCCGCCCTCATGCGTGCGGCCGGCACGGGCCGGTACAATGAGCGCTTCGATTTTTTCTCGCTAGCCGCGCCTCTCCCATGTCGCTTTACTCCATCGCCGACGCGCAACTCGCGTTCGGCCACGTCGCCCTGCTCGATCACGCGGATTTCTCGCTCGAAGCCGGCGAGCGCGTCGGCTTGATCGGCCGCAACGGCGCGGGCAAGTCGTCGCTCCTGAAGATCGTCGCGGGCCTCATGCAGCCCGATGACGGGCTCGTCACGCGTCAGCAGAATCTGTCCACCGTCTACGTGCCGCAGGAGCCCGACTTCGACGCGCAAGCGTCCGTGTTCGACACCGTCGCCGCCGGCCTCGCCAACGCGCGCACTGCGCTCGACGAATACGATGCGGTCGCGCACGCGCTCGCGCAAACGCCCGAAGGCAAAGAGCACGATGCACTGCTCGCGCGCATGAACGCGCTGCAATCGGCGCTCGACGCAAGCGACGCGTGGAGCTGGCGCACGCGCGTTTTAACGACGCTCGCGCAACTCAATCTCAACGGCGAGGCAAAGATCGACGCACTCTCCGGTGGCATGCAAAAGCGCGTCGCGCTCGCGCGCGCGCTCGTCGTCGACCCCGACGTGCTGCTGCTGGACGAGCCCACCAACCACCTCGACTTCGACGGCATCCGCTGGCTCGAGGAGCTGCTCGTCGGCTCGCGCGCGGGCTTGCTCTTCATCACGCACGATCGCGCGTTCCTCGACCGCGTCGCGACGCGCATCGTCGAGCTCGATCGCGGACGGCTTCTCTCGTATCCGGGCAACTTCTCCGCGTATCAGACCCGCAAGGCGCAGCAACTCGAAGTGGAGCGCGTCGAAAACGAGAAGTTCGACAAGCTCCTCGCCCAAGAGGAAGTATGGATTCGCAAGGGCGTCGAAGCGCGCCGCACGCGTAGCGTCGGGCGTATCGCGCGGCTCGAGCAAATGCGCCACGAGCGCGCCGAGCGGCGCAACGTGCAGGGCAACGTGAAGCTAGACGTGGGGCAGGGTGAGCGCTCGGGCAAGATCGTCGCGGAGCTCGTCGACGTGACGAAGCGCTATGGCGAGCGCACGGTCGTCGAGCGCTTTTCGACGACGGTGATGCGAGGCGACAAGATCGGCTTCATCGGCCCGAACGGCGCGGGCAAGACAACACTCCTGAAGCTGATTCTCGGCCAACTCGCGCCCGATGAAGGCACGGTGCGCGTCGGCACGAACCCGCAGGTCGCGTACTTCGATCAGATGCGCGCGCAGCTCGACCAGGAAAAGAGCCTCGCCGATACGATCAGCCCGGGCAGCGACTGGATCGAGGTCAACGGCACGCGCAAGCATGTGATGAGCTACCTGGGCGACTTTCTGTTCGCGCCCGAGCGCGCGCGCTCGCCCGTGAAGTCGCTCTCGGGCGGCGAGCGCAATCGCGTCTTGCTCGCGCGGCTCTTCGCGCGGCCGGCGAACGTGCTCGTGCTCGACGAGCCCACCAACGATCTCGACATTCCGACGCTCGAGCTGCTCGAGGAACTGCTCTCCGAATACGACGGCACGGTGCTGCTGGTGAGCCACGACCGCGCGTTTCTCGACAACGTGGTGACGTCGGTGATCGCGTCGGAGGGCGCGGGGCAATGGCGCGAGTATGTTGGCGGTTTCTCCGACTGGCAGGTGCAAGCGAAGCGCGCCGAGCAACTCGCGCAAGAGGCGGCGGCCAAGAGCGCGCCGAAGGACGCACCGCGCGAATCCGTGCAAAAGGAAAGTGCGGCGGGCCGCAACGCGCAGCGCACGGTCAAGCTCTCGTTCAAGGAGCAGCGTGAGCTCGAGTCGCTGCCCGAATCGATTGCGGCGCTCGAGGCCGAGCAAAAGGCGATTGCCGCCAAGCTGGAGGACGGTTCGATCTTCGCAAAGGATGCGCAAGAAGGCGCGCGGCTCACGGAGCGCTACGCGGCCATCGACGATGAACTGCTTGCGGCCCTCGAGCGGTGGGAAGCGCTGGAGGCGAAGCGCAAGTGAGGGCGTTGGCGGAGCGGGGATGCAACGCGCTCGTTCCCCCTGCCCGCCGTTTCGTCACACGCAAGGAGGGGGCAGCGATCGCGCCTACAACCGAAACGAAACGAAAGAATAAAAGCCTCTGTACCCCCTTCGGCCGAATTGCCGGCCCCTTCGAAACCAGTAAAATACGCCGCGACTGCCTTGAGCCGTCTTCGCGCGCTGAATCGCCCGCGCTTCGCGGCATGGCAGTTGTGTCGCGTGCCCGAGCACGGCGCCCGTTTCGCGGGCACGAGGGCCTCGCGTGTTGTTTTGATTCGCATTTTTTGAACTTTTAACGCTTTGTCCACGCGGATATCCACACGCGCTGTGGACAACGACGACCTACACGAGACGATGTCCACGAAAAAGCCAAGCGCCGCATACAGCGAGGCGTCGATCAAGGTGCTCAAGGGGCTCGAGCCGGTCAAGCAACGGCCCGGCATGTACACGCGCACCGAGAATCCGCTGCACATCATCCAGGAGGTCATCGACAACGCCTCCGACGAAGCGCTCGGCGGCTATGGCCGACAGATCGTCGTGACGCTTCACGCAGATCAATCGGTATCCGTCGAGGACGACGGCCGCGGCATTCCGTTCGGCCTGCATCCCGACGAAGGCGTGCCCGTCGTCGAGATCGTCTTCACGCGCCTGCATGCGGGCGGCAAGTTCGACAAGGCGGCCGGCGGCGCCTACACGTTCTCGGGCGGCCTGCACGGCGTCGGTGTATCGGTGACGAATGCGCTTGCGAAGCGGCTCGACGTGACCGTCTGGCGTGACGGCAAGGTCGCCGAGATCGGTTTCGCGCACGGCGATGTGGCGAGGCCGCTCGCGGTGCGTCCGGCCGAGAGGAACGGCAAGCGCTCGGGCACGCGCGTGACCGCGTTGCCCGATCCGAAGTACTTCGATTCGGCGAATCTGCCGCTCGGCGAGTTGCAGCGCCTCTTGCGCTCGAAGGCGGTGCTCTTGCCCGGCGTCGAAGTCGTGCTCGTCAACGAAAAGACGGGCGAGCGCCAAAGCTGGAAATACCAGGACGGCCTGCGCGGCTATCTGCTCGAAGGCATGGACGGCAGCGAGCTCCTGATTCCGCTCTTCGAAGGCGAGCGCTATGCGGACAGCGCACGCGCGACCGAGGACACCACCTTCGCCGAAGGCGAGGGGGCGGCGTGGGTCGTTGCCTGGAGCGAGGAAGGGCCGCTCATGCGCGAATCGTACGTGAACCTGATTCCCACGCCCGCGGGCGGCACGCACGAATCGGGCCTGCGCGATGGGCTTTATCAGGCCGTGAAAAGCTTCGTCGAGCTGCATAACCTGCAGCCGAAGGGCGTGAAGCTCCTCGCCGAGGATGTCTTCGCGCGCGTGTCGTTCGTGCTGTCGGCGAAGGTGCTCGATCCGCAGTTCCAAGGGCAGATCAAGGAGCGCCTGAACAGCCGCGACGCGGTAAAGCTCGTGTCGTCGTTCGCGCGGCCCGCGCTCGAGCTCTGGCTCAATCACCACGTCGAGCACGGCAAGAAGCTCGCCGATCTCGTCATCAAGCAGGCCCAGGCACGCACGCGCGCGGGGCAGAAGGTCGAAAAGCGCAAGAGCTCGGGCGTCGCGGTGCTGCCGGGCAAGCTCACCGATTGCGAATCGACCGATATCGGGCGCAACGAACTCTTTCTCGTCGAAGGCGATTCGGCGGGTGGCTCGGCGAAGATGGGCCGCGACAAGGAGTTCCAGGCGATCCTGCCGCTTAGGGGCAAGGTGCTCAATACCTGGGAAACCGAGCGCGACCGGCTCTTCGCGAACAACGAAGTGCACGACATCTCCGTTGCGATCGGCGTCGATCCGCACAACCCCGATGATCACGTCGATCTTTCGAATCTGCGCTACGGCAAGATCTGCATCCTGTCGGATGCCGACGTCGACGGCGCGCACATTCAAGTGCTGCTGCTCACGCTTTTCTTCAAGCATTTCCCGCAGCTGATCGAGCGCGGACACGTGCACGTCGCGCGCCCACCGCTCTTTCGCGTCGATGCGCCTGCGCGCGGCAAGAAGCCCGCGCAGAAGCTCTACGCGCTCGACGAAGGGGAGCTCGAGGCCACGCTCGACAAGCTGCGCAAGGACGGCGTGCGCGAAACGCAATGGTCGATCAGCCGCTTCAAGGGGCTTGGCGAAATGAGCGCCGAGCAACTGTGGGACACGACGATGAATCCCGACACGCGCCGGCTCATGCCCATCGCGCTCGGCGAGCTCGACTACGACAGCACCGTGTCGCGCATGACGATGCTGATGGGCAAGGGCGAAGCCGCGGCGCGCCGCAGCTGGCTCGAAGAGAAGGGCAACGAGGTCGAAGCCGATATCTGAGCCCTAGGGTCTGTTCACATGTGAGCAGACCCTACGTGCCGAGCGTGCTTTTCCCTGTCTCCTTGAACACGGACACCACTTTCGATGGATCAACAAGACGATCTCTTCGCCCCGGCCACGTTGCCCGATGGCGAATCGCTGACGCTCGGTCGCTATGCGGAGCGCGCCTATCTCGACTACGCGGTAAGCGTCGTCAAGGGCCGCGCGCTGCCCGATGTGAGCGACGGGCAAAAGCCCGTGCAGCGCCGCATCCTTTTCGCGATGAACGAAATGGGCCTCGCCGCGGACGCGAAGCCCGTGAAGTCGGCGCGCGTGGTGGGCGACGTGCTCGGCAAGTACCACCCGCACGGCGATCAGTCCGCCTATGACGCGCTCGTGCGGCTCGCCCAGGACTTCTCGATGCGCTATCCGCTCATCGACGGCCAGGGCAATTTCGGCTCGCGCGACGGCGACGGCGCCGCGGCCATGCGCTACACCGAGGCGCGCTTGACGCCGATCGCGAAGCTCCTGCTCGACGAGATCGACGAAGGCACCGTCGATTTCATGCCGAACTACGACGGCTCGTTCCAGGAGCCCAAGCTCTTGCCTGCGCGGCTGCCGTTTTTGCTGCTGAACGGCGCGTCGGGCATCGCGGTCGGCCTTGCCACCGAAATCCCGTCGCACAACCTGCGTGAAGTGGCCGCGGCGGCCGTCGCGATGATCAAGCACCCGAAGATCA
>DASZGN010000309.1:0-7518 GCA_035938775.1 Trinickia sp. | reverse complement strand
GTGCCGCGCCGCGAACGAGGATCCGCGATGACACGCATCGTGTGTGCGCTGCTCTTTTGCGCTTTGCTGCTGGGCGTACCAGTCCGCGCGCAGGCGCAGTCGTGCTCGGCGACGGCATCGGCCATCAATTTCGGCTCGGTGAGCCCGATTCGCGGCAATACGGTCAATGCCACGGGAACGATCAACGTCACCTGCACCTGGCCGCTCATTTCCCTCACGCCCAATGTGCTCGTATGCCTGAATCTGTCAGCCGCGACGCCGCTCGCGTTGACCAACTCAGGCAACTCGCTGCGCTACGGTCTCTTTCAGGATTCAGGACATTCCGTGCCGTGGGGTTCGACATACAACGGCACGACGCCCATTGCGCTTACCCTGGTCAAACCGCTGCTCGGCACATTCGCAAGTCAATCGGTCACGATCTACGGGCAGATTGCGGGCAGTCAGCAGACCGTGCCGACCGTCGGCAACAGCAGTACCGCTTATTCGCAAGTCTTCAGCGGAACGCAGACATCGCTCAACTACGTCTTCTTTCTGCTCGGCGCGCCAGGTTGCGCGTCGCTGCCGTCGGAAGGCACGTTTGCCTTCACCACCTCCGCGACGGTCGTCAACGATTGTACGATCAACACGACGAACGTCGCTTTTGCGACATCCAGTCTCCTGAATGCCGCGTTGAACGCCACCGGCAGCCTGACCGTGCAGTGCACCAACAACGACGCCTACCGCATCGCGCTCAACGGCGGTGGAAGCGGTAACCCGGCCTCACGACAGATGCAGCGCGTCGGCGGAGGCGGTGCGGTCAGCTATCAGCTGTACGTCGACGCGGGCCATACCGTCGCGTGGGGCGACGGCACAGGAGGCACCTCGATGGCGGCCGGCATCGGCAGCGGACTGCGGCAAGTCATCGCTGTCTACGGTGTCGTCCCCGCGCAAACGACGCCGGCGGCCGGAAACTATAGCGACACCATTACGGCCACGATCTATTTCTGATCGCGTTGCAAAGGTGGCGGTGTTAGCGCGTGTCTCGCAGCTCGGCGGCGAGCGCCACGCTGCAAGCCAGGCAACATTCGAATATCGAGCTCATGACCGCAGATAAGAAGACACGATTGCGCGAAGATCCGGCTGCGCGAACGTCGCCGGATAAAGATGCGCGGCAGCCTCGGCGAGCACGGCGTGGCGCGCGATCGGCCCGCATGATTCGATCCAGTGATCGTCGACGCGCACCACGCGTGTGCGCCGGTGGGCGATGAGATATCGCCACGCCGCATTCGCCTCGAATGCGTGCGGCGGCCCATCGTCGTAGACGAAAACCGTGTCCGGCGCCGCGCGCAGCAGCGCTTCAAGGCTCATCTGGAACGCCGTGTTCTCGCGCCGCTCCGGCCACGGATTGCGCCCTGCCACATTCACGCCGCCGAGGCGGTTCAGCAGCGTGCAGGTCGCGCTCTCGTCGTAGTACGCCCACGGCGCGCCGCCCGCGCCCCAGACGAACGCATAGCGCGGCGGCGGGGCGCTGCGCTTCGCCACGCGCGCGCCATAATCGTTGAGCAGTGCGGCGAAACGCTCGTTGATGCGCGCGGCAACGCCCGCCCGATCGAGCGCCGCGCCGACTAACGCTATGCCGCGCCTGCCGTCATCCAGCGTTTCCAGATCGAGCGCGACGTAAGGGCCGATTTGCGCGAGCTTGCGCGCGTTCGCCTCGGTATAGCGGCGCATCGCCACGATCATGTCGGGCCGCGCGCGGGCAAGGAGCTCGAGATTCGGGCTCGCTCGCTGGCCGATGTCGAGCACATCGTCGAGCTGCCCCCGCAAATAAGAGGGACGGCGTGCGCGTGCGAGGAACGTCGACGCGATCGGCCGCACGCCAAGCGCAAGCGCGGTGTCGGCGCCGAAGTATGAGATTGTCGCGATGCGGCGCGGCACGTCATCGAACGTCAGCGTGGCGCCGCGGTCATCCGTAATCGTGCGGGGCGCGCGTGGTGACGTGCGCGCTTGTCTTTGCGCGAGCGGTTTCGCTTCCGCCTGAGTCTGCGCTTGCGTCCTGGCTTCCGATTGCGCCCGACCCGCACGGGCGAGCGCTGCCCCGGCGAGCGAAACCGGCAGTGCGAGTGCCAAGGCCCTGCGTCTTTCGTCGATCGAATTGCGCATACGTGTTCGCGCCATTATTTCGACGCTCGCTTGGCGAGCGGCAGCACGTTGCCGCTCGTTCTCGGCTCCTTTCGCGCTGATGTGGCGCACGCGCTCGCATGACAGACCGGCAAGCCGTCCGCGGCACCATTGAGCCGTTCGCTCCCGACGTGAAACACATCGGCAATCAATGCGGGCGTGAGCACGTCGAGCGGATGTCCGTCCGCGACGAGCCGTGTGTTTTGCAGTACCAGCGCACGCTGCGCGTAACGCAACGCCTGGTTCAAATCGTGCAGCGACATGACGATCGTCAAGCCGAGCCGCGCGTTGAGCTCGGCAAGCGTTTGCATGACCTCCAACTGGTGGCCGAGGTCGAGATACGTCGTCGGCTCATCGAGCAGCAGGATATTCGCGCGCTGCGCGAGCGCCATCGCGATCCACGCGCGCTGCCGCTCGCCGCCGGAAAGCGCCGCAAGCGGGCGGTTGCGCAAGGCGGCGAGGCCCGCGGCGTCGAGCGCCCAGCAAACGGCGTCCCGATCCGCCTGCGTGTCGCCGCCGAGCAGCGAGCGGTGGGCATAGCGCCCATGCCGCACCAGCTCCATGACCGAGAGACCTTCGGGCACCTCTTGCGTTTGCTTCAGAAACGCGACGCGTCGCGCGAGCCGCTTGCGTGGCCAGTCGCGCAATGAGATGCCGTCGAGCATGACGGCGCCGCGCTGCGGCGCATGCAAGCCCGCCAGCGCGCGCAAAAGCGTGCTCTTGCCGCAGCCGTTCGCGCCGATGAGCGCGGTGATGCGGCCGGCCTCGAGCGTCACCGAGAGCCGCTCGACGATAGGGCGCGTGCCATGAGAGAGCGAGAGTTCGTGCGTAGTGAAGGTCATCGCGTGGGGCGGGTGAGCAAGTAGAGAAAGAGCGGGCCGCCGCAGACAGCGGTGACCGCGCCAACGGGAATTTCGATGGGTGCGATGGCGATGCGTCCGACAAGGTCGGCGAGCGCCGTGATGAGCGCGCCGATCATGAGCGCGCATGGCGCCTGGGCGACCAGCGTGCCGCCGACGGCGCGCCGCGCGAGATGAGGCGCAATGAGGCCGACGAAGGCGATCGGCCCGGCGATGGCGACGGCGCCCGCGGCCGCGAGCCCCGCATACGCGATCGCCGCGAGCCGCCAGCGCTCGACGGCGAGCCCGACGCTCGCCGCGGCGTCGTCGCCGAGCGCGAGCACCTGCGCGGCCGGCAGCACGAGCGGCAGCAGCGCGAGCGTCGCCGCGGTCCAGGGCGCCAGCACGCGCACATGCTGCCAGTCGCGCGCGTAGAGGTTGCCCGAAAGCCAAGTGAGGAGCACTTCGATTCGGCTCGATCCCCAGCCGGCGAGGATCGTCATCGCGAGCGCATAAAGCGCCGCGCCCACTGCGACGCCCATCAGTACGAGCCGGTGCGGCGCGGTGCCTTGGCGCGACGCGAGCGCATAGACGACGAGCGCGGCGCCGATGCCGCCCGCAAGCGCCGCGAGCGGCAGCCAGTTCGTGTCGTTCGCATAGAGCCTGCTGCTATCGAACGAGCCGGACACATTCGCGAGGACGACGAGCAGCATCACGCCGAGCGTTGCGCCCGAGGAGACGCCCAGCACGCCCGGCTCCGCAAGCGGATTGCGCAGCGCCGCCTGCAGCGTGAGGCCGCTTGCCGCTAAATGCAGGCCGATCATCACTGCGAGGCACACGCGCGGCAGTCGCAGCTGCCACAGCACGAAGCCCGCGTCGGCGACATCGTGCGCCGGGGCGCGGGCGAGCATGGCGCGCCACATCGTCGTGAGCGGATAGTCGGCGGCACCGAGCGCCGCCGAGAGCGGCACGAGTACCACGAGTGCACAAACGAGCAGCGCATAGAGAACGATCGCGCGTCCACCGGTGCGCCGCGCGGCACTGATCGAGATGTCGACAAGCGCTTGGATCGTCATGCGCGCGCTCCCGCATCGCGCCGAATCAGTGCGATGAGAAATGGCGCGGCGGCGAGCGCGGTCAGAAAGCCGAGCGGCACCTCGCGCGGCGCGGCAACTGTGCGCGCGACGAGATCCGCAGCCCCGACGACGAGCGCACCCACGAGCGCGGCGAACGGCAGCATGCGCCGATGCCCAGCGCCCACGGCGAGCCGCACGAGATGCGGCACGCCGAGTCCGACGAAGCCGACCGGCCCGGCTGTGGCCACGACCGCTGCGGAGAGGCCAACCGCCACCATGCCGAAGGTAAGACGCCAGCGCAGCAGATCGATGCCGATGCTTTGCGCGGCCTCGTCGCCGAGCGCGAGCCCGTCGAGCACTCGCGCAAGCGCCCATGCGGCCGCGATACCCGCCGCGCTCCACAGCGCCATGACCGCGACCTCGCGCCAACCGACGCCGCTCAACCCCCCGGCGAGCCAATAAAAGAGCGGCCCCGCCTGCGGACCGGCGGCCATCGTCAAGGCGACGACGACTGCGCTGCCGAGCGCGGCGACCGTCGTGCCGGCAAGCGCGAGCCGCAGCGGCGAAAACTGCTCGCGCGCCGCGAGCAGGAACGTGAGCGTGGCCGCGCCCGCACCGCCGGCGAGTGCGATGAACGGACGCGCGGCCTCGGGCACCGACGGCGCAAGCACGACCACGGCGACGACCGCGCACGCCGCGCCGCTCACGACGCCCGTCAGGGTGGGATCGGCGAGTGGATTGCGCGTGATGCCCTGCATGAGGGCGCCGGCCACGGCGAGGCTCGCACCGACGAGCAGCGCAGCGGCGAAACGCGGCAGCCGCAGCTCGCGCACGACGACGGCGATCGGGTTGGAGCCGTCGCCATCGACAAGCGCGCGCAGCGCATCGACGGGATGCAGCGAAACATCGCCGACGCTGAGACTGGCGAGACCGAGCGCGAAAAGCGCCGCGATAAGTAAAAACGCGAGCATCAGCAGGCGCATGGGCGGCGCAACGTTGGCCGACGCCCGCACCGATGAGCTGCTGGCGGACATCTTTGTTTTGGCCGCGAGGGCGGTTGCAAGGCCGCCGGCGCTGTCGTCGATCGCACGATCGCGGTTGCGATATTCATCGCCCGCGTTATCGCCTGCGACGTCGCGATTGCCAGCGCCAACCCCATCGCCAAGCCCATCGCCAACCAAAGACCGCAGACGCCGCTCGAACGCGCGCACGAGCAGCGTCGCCGTGGCGGCGAGGCCCGCCGTGAGGCCGACCCATATACCGCCGATCCCGAAGCCCAGCGCAATACCGAACGCGTAGGCGAGCGGCAGCCCGATCGCCCAATAGCCGATGACCGAGAACCGCAACGTGCTGCGCACCTCGCCGAGCCCGCGCAGGAGGCCGACACCGATGTTCTGGCTGCAATCGAATACCTGCGTGAGCGCGGCGATGGCGAGAAGACCGGTCGCGAGCCGCATGACGTTCGCGCTCGCGTTTGCAGAGCCGTCGAAAAAAGGCGCAAGCACGGCCATCGGCGCGGCAAGATACGGCAGCGCGACGAGGAGCATCGCGCCGACGCCGAGCGCGAGCCCCGTATAGCCGAGGCGCCGCGCACCGCGATAGTCGTGCGTCGCGCACGCATGGCTGATGCTAATCGAAGACGCGTGCGAAAGCCCTACCGAAATCATGAAGGCGATGTAGACAACTTGATTGACGATCGTCTGCGCGGCGAGCGCCTCAACCCCGAGCGTGCCCACGACGAGCGTAAGCACCGTGAAGAATGCGGCTTCCGAGCCGTAAGTCGCGGCGATCGGCAGCCCCATCTTCCAGATGCGGGCGAGGCTTGCGCGGTCGGTACGCCACAGCGCGAGCGACAGATCCCGCGCGAGCTCGCCACGAGCGCGCACGATGACGAGAAAGGCGAGGAACGACAGCAGATAGACGACGCTCGTGGCGCATGCGATGCCGGCGAGGCCAAGCCGCGGCAAGCCGAAGCGGCCGAACATCAGCGCGTAATCGAGCCCGGCGTTGACGACGATCGACGCCAGCGTGATAGCAAGCAACGGCCCGGGCTTGCGCCGCCCGACCGTGTATTGCCTGAGCGACTGGAACCATAGGCACGGCAGCATGCCGGGTGCCGCCGCGGTAAGAAAAACGGCGGTCTGCCGCGCCACCGCCGGTGCTTGGCCGAGCCAGACGAGCGGCGTTTCAACGAGCGGCATCAAGAGCGCGAACGCGAGCGCGGCGAGCGTCGACAGCGCGAAGCTCGCGCGCACGAGCCGGCGGATTTCGTCGGAGTCGCCGCCGCCCGCCGCGCTCGCATGCGCGACGAGGTTGCCCGTGCCCGTCACAAGGCCCGTGCCCATCGTGCGCAATTGGTTGAAGATCGCGAGCGCGAGGCCGCCCGCGGCGATCTCGCTCGGGCCGAGCATGCCCATCATCACGATGTCGGTCGTGGTGAGCGCGACCTGCGCGAGCTGCGTGAGAATCAGCGGCGCGGCAAGCGCGCCGATCGTCGCCGCATCGCGAATGAACGGCTTGCGCGATACGCTCATGCGCCTGCTCATGCGGCACCGGAGAAGACGGCCTCGAGCGCACCAGCCACGCTTTCATCCAGCAGAGCGTGCTCGCGCATCCAGTCGTCGTTGAATAGGGTGTCGAGATACTTTTCACCGCCATCGCACACGAGCGCGACGAGCGTCGCGCCGGGCGCGAGCGTCGCGAACCGCTGCAGCGCATGCCAGATCACGCCGCCCGCCGAGCCGCCCACGAGCAACGCCTTTTTGCGCGCGAGATAGCGCGCCGTATTGAACGCGGCCGCGTCCGATACCTTGACGCCCTCGTCGAGCAGCGCGTAATCGATGAGCGCGCCGATTGCCGCGCCGGGCGGGGTGCCCGTGCCCGATTGACGAAAGGGGCGAGCGTCATCCTCCGAGCCGAAAACGATCGAGCCCACGGGCTCGACACCGACGACTCGCGGCGCCGGCCCACTGGCGATGAGCGCGCGGGCCGTGCCGAAGAGCGAGCCGCCGGTACCGACGGCGCCGACCAGGCAATCGATGCGCTCGCCCAGCGCGTCGCGCAGCTCGCTCGCCATCGCTTGATAGCCGCGGGCATT
Source organism: Trinickia sp. (assembly GCA_035938775.1). Classification (GTDB taxonomy): domain Bacteria; phylum Pseudomonadota; class Gammaproteobacteria; order Burkholderiales; family Burkholderiaceae; genus Trinickia. The sequence continues at coordinate 346 of DASZGN010000309.1, read as the reverse complement.
CGCTGGATTGTTGTGCTGCTCGGTGCAGATGCTCGTCGGGTCGGCCGCTGCAATGCGATGCGCAAGCGCGTCGCGCTCGGCTGTGGCGAGTGAGTCGCCGTCGCCCACGTAGACGAGCTCGGCGCCGAACGCCTGCATTGCGCGCAGCTTGTCTTTCGATGCATGCCGGTCGACGACGGCCGTAAAGCGATAGCCGCGCTCGGCCGACAAGAGCGCGAGCCCCATGCCGGTGTTGCCCGAGGTCGATTCGATGACGCGCCCGCCGCGCGACAGGCTGCCGTCGGCCTCGGCTTCGTCGAGCATTTGCCGCGCCATGCGGATCTTCGCGCTGCCGGTCGGGTTCGTC
>DASZGN010000308.1:0-7131 GCA_035938775.1 Trinickia sp. | reverse complement strand
GACGAACCGAAAAGGCCGGGTAGACGCCTGCCGAACATGCGATGCCGGGATACCGGGAGGTGGTCTCGCAAGCTATGTATGACCGAGCAGCAGTTGAACGGCTCTGCGGTCAATGGGCGCGATCCGAGCCGGCCCGCTCGTGCGGTGCTGCGGCTTGCCAGCCGTCAAACAGCTGCGCTTGGCGGTGCGCGATGGCGCGCGAGGAACCGATCCAATTGTCCCGCGAATGTCTTGCTGTCGCGCGGGCTGTATGGCGCCGGACCGCCCGTATCGACGCCCGTGCCGCGCAGTTGGTCCATCACCGCACGCATCGTCAGACGTTCCTCGATATTCTCACGGCTAAACCAGTTTCCACGCGGGTCGAGCGCATACGCGCCCTTGTCGAGCGTAGCGGCGGCAAGCGGTATGTCCGCGGTAATTACCAAGTCGCCGGCCTCGACCAGTTCGACGATGCGGGCATCGGCGGCGTCGAAGCCCGCCGGCACCTGCAGTGCCTTGATATAGCGCGAAGGCGGCGTGCGCAAATACTGGTTCGCGACGAGCGTCACGCACACTTCGGCGCGACGCGCGGCCCGAAACAGCATGTCCTTGATGACAGCCGGGCAGGCGTCCGCGTCAACCAGCACTTGCATCGAGGTATTTCCATCAGGTGGAAGAAGCGATCATATATTACCGTCGGTGCTTGCCCTGCGGCGGACCCGAACCTGGCAGGGCGGGCAGTCAATCGCCGTCGCCCCAGGCGCCTAATTGTTAATCCCGGAAGTTATTGAAGTCGAGCGGCGTGTCGGTCACATCCTTGCGCAGCATCGCGATGACGCTTTGCAGATCATCGCGCTTCGCACCCGCCACGCGCACGGCGTCGCCCTGGATGCTCGCCTGCACTTTGATCTTGCTGTCCTTCACGAGCTTGACGATTTTCTTCGCGAGATCGCCAGAGACGCCCTTCTTGATGGTGACGACCTGCTTGACCTTGTCGCCGCCGATTTTCTCGATTTTGCCGTAGTCGAGAAAGCGCACATCGACGTTGCGCTTGGCCATCTTCGACACCAGCACGTCCTTCACTTGGCCGAGCTTGAACTCGTCGTCGGCGAACATCGTGAGTTCGCGTTCCTTCTGCTCGACCCGCGCGTCGGACCCCTTGAAGTCGAAGCGCGTCGAGATCTCCTTGTTGGACTGCTCGATCGCATTCTTCACTTCGACCATGTTGGCTTCGCAAACGACATCGAACGACGGCATTTTCACTTCTCCCAGGTAAGGCGCCGGTGCCTGGTCAGGCACTCGCTATAATCACGCACCGACCACCATTCTACCGACCCGTCTCGCGCGAGAAAACGCCGCACCGCGCGCGGCCTTCCCCGCGACAGCGTTTTTGCCCGCGCTTAGCCAATGCTTTCAGCCGACTCCGTAGCTTTCGTCCCCGACTACTCGCTGCGCGCACACAACACGTTCGGCTTCGACGTGCGTGCCCGCTTCGCCTGCCGCATCGAGGCGCCCGGCCAATTCGCGGCCGCCGCGCGTGATGCGCGCGCGGCCGGCTTGCGCACGCTCGTGCTTGGCGGCGGCAGCAACGTCGTGCTGACGCGCGATTTCGACGGCGTGGTGCTGATCGTCGCGCTGCGCGGCAAGCGCACGGTTCGCGAGGACCGCGACGCCTGGTACGTCGAAGCCGCAGCCGGCGAAAACTGGCATGAGTTCGTCGATTGGACGGTGAGCGCCGGCATGCCCGGCCTGGAGAATCTCGCGCTGATTCCGGGAACGGTCGGCGCCGCGCCGATCCAGAACATCGGCGCATACGGCCTCGAGATGTGCGAGCGATTCGCGTCGCTGCGCGCGGTCGATCTGGCGACTGGCGAGGTTATCGAATTCGATGCCGCGGCGTGCCGCTTCGGCTATCGCGACAGCGTTTTCAAGCGGGAAGGGCGCGAGCGTTTCGCTATTACGTCCGTGACTTTCCGTCTGCCGAAGGCATGGACACCACGCGCGGAGTATGCCGATGTCGCTCGGGAGCTTGCGACGTGTGGGGCGGCCGCGACGCCGCGAGCGATCCTCGATGCGGTTGTGGCGGTGCGGCGCGCGAAGCTGCCTGATCCGCTCGTGCTCGGCAACGCGGGCAGCTTCTTCAAGAATCCGATCGTCGATGCGGCCACGTTCGAGACGTTGCGCGCGCGCGAGCCGCGGATCGTCTCGTACGGCCAACCGGACGGCAGCGTGAAGCTCGCGGCCGGCTGGCTCATCGACCAATGTGGCTGGAAGGGGCGCACGCTAGGCGCTGCGGCCGTGCATGAGCGCCAGGCGCTGGTGCTCGTGAATCCGGGCGGCGCGACAGGCGCGGACGTGCTCGCTCTCGCGCACGCAATTCAAGACGATGTGCGGCACCGGTTTGGTGTCGAGCTCGAGCCTGAGCCGGTAGTCGTGTAGCGAGGCCGGCGCGGGCAACGAAGCCATCGGGGTGGCCGCCCGCAGGCGATGCGATTGACTTCGGTGCTCGATGGCTGCGTCCAAAAAGAAAGGAGTCCCGCTTTCGGGACTCCCTGCACTTGCCCACGCCCACGCGTTTTCCCAACGCTCTTGTGGAATGGGTAGCCGATCTGGCGGGGCTTCTCGTTTTTTGCCTGGCTAGCGAAATCAGCCGCGCTGCCGCCGCGCGTTCGCGGCAATCCGCATGCGCAGCGCGTTGAGCTTGATGAAGCCGCCGGCATCGGCCTGATTGTAAGCGCCGCCGTCGTCGTCGAACGTCGCGATGGTCTTGTCGAACAGCGTGTCCTTCGAGTCGCGCGCAACCACCGATACGCCACCCTTGTAGAGCTTCACGCGCACCCAGCCGTTGACGTTCTCTTGCGTATGGTCGATGAGCACTTGCAGCGCGCGGCGCTCGGGGCTCCACCAGTAGCCGTTGTAGATCAGCGCCGCATAGCGCGCGAGCAGATCGTCCTTCAGGTGCGCGACTTCGCGATCGAGCGTGATCGACTCGATGCCGCGGTGCGCCTTGAGCATGATCGTGCCGCCCGGCGTTTCATAGCAGCCGCGCGACTTCATGCCGACGTAGCGGTTTTCGACGAGATCGAGCCGGCCAATGCCGTGCTTGCCGCCCAGGCGGTTCAGCTCGGTCAGCATGTCGGCGGGCGTGAGGCGCTTGCCGTTGATCGCGACGGGGTCGCCGCGCTCGTATTCGATATCGAGGTACTCGGGCTGATCGGGTGCTTGCTCGGGCGAAACCGTCCAGCGCCACATGTCGCCTTCGGCCTCGGCTTGCGGATCTTCGAGGTGGCGGCCTTCGAACGAAATATGCAGCAGGTTGGCGTCCATCGAGTAGGGCGCGCCGCCTTGCTTGTGCTTCATCTCGATCGGAATGCCAGCCTGTTCCGCGTAGGCGAGCAGCTTCTCGCGCGACAGCAGATCCCATTCGCGCCATGGCGCGATGACTTTGATGCCGGGCTCGAGCGCGTAGTAGCCGAGCTCGAAGCGCACCTGGTCGTTACCCTTGCCGGTGGCGCCGTGCGAGACGGCCTGTGCGCCAACTTGGCGCGCGATTTCGATCTGGCGCTTGGCGATCAGCGGACGGGCGATCGACGTGCCGAGCAGATACTCACCTTCATAGATCGCGTTTGCGCGAAACATCGGGAACACGAAGTCGCGGACGAACTCTTCGCGCAGGTCGTCGATGAAGATGTTCTCCGGCTTGATGCCGAGCTGCAGCGCTTTCTTGCGCGCCGGCTCCAGCTCTTCGCCCTGGCCGATGTCGGCCGTAAACGTGACGACTTCCGCCGAGTAGTTGTCCTGCAACCATTTCAGGATGACGGAGGTGTCGAGGCCGCCCGAATAGGCGAGCACGACTTTCTTGATATCGCTCATGATGAACTCGTGACTGGGTGCTTGACTTAAGACTAATGATTCAATGCGCGCCGCGCTTGCCCGGCGCGCTGGAAACACGCTGTACCGACAGCCGTCGCCCGGGCGTTGCCGGGCCGCGCGTCAGTGATTCAGTTTGCCGAGCAGGAGAAACTCCATTAGCGCTTTTTGCACGTGCAGGCGGTTCTCGGCTTCATCCCACACGACGCTATGCGGACCGTCGATCACTTCGGCGCTCACTTCTTCGCCGCGGTGCGCGGGCAGGCAGCGCATGAAGAGCGCATCGGGGTTCGCGCGGCTCATCATGTCGGCATCGACGCACCAGTCGGCGAACGCCGCCTTGCGCGCCTCGTTTTCGGCTTCGAAGCCCATGCTGGTCCAGACGTCCGTCGTGACGAGATCGGCGCCTTCGCAGGCCTCATTCGGATCGACGAACTCCTCGTAGAACGGCGCGCTTTCAGATGCGACGAGCGCGTGATCGAGCTTGTAGCCGGCTGGCGTGGACACATGCAGCTTGAAGCCGAGGATCTGCGCGGCCTCGATCCAGGTGTAAAGCATGTTGTTCGCATCGCCTACCCAGGCGACCGTCTTGCCGCCGATCGGGCCGCGATGCTCGTAGAACGTGAAGATGTCGGCCAGCACCTGGCATGGATGATATTCGTTCGTCAGACCGTTGATGACCGGCACGCGCGAGTTCTCCGCGAAGCGGCGGAGGATGTCCTGGCCGAACGTGCGGATCATGATGATGTCGACCATCCGCGAAATGACCTGTGCCGCGTCCTCGATCGGCTCGCCGCGGCCGAGCTGCGTATCACGCGTGCTCATGAACACCGCATGGCCGCCGAGCTGGAAGATGCCTGCCTCGAACGACAGCCGCGTGCGCGTGGAGTGCTTCTCGAAAATCATCGCGAGCGTGCGGTCGTGCAGCGGATGATACGTTTCGTAGCCCTTGAACTTGCGTTTCAGAATGCGCGCGCGCTCGAGCACGTACTCGTAGTCTTCCAGCGAGAAATCGTTGAATTGGAGGTAGTGACGAATGTTTTTGGCGGACATGAAACAAATTACGGCGGACTCACCCGGCGACAAGGCCGGACGGCGCCGCCGTCGGATGTGATAACTCACTGCAGCATAAAGGATTTCCGCCGGTTTGACGAGCCACGCGGCCGGTACGCCCAGGCGTTTTTCTGTTGTTTGTGCAGTGCGGAGATCGCTGCACTGCGGTATAATCGCAGGGTTTTTCCCGAGCCCGGTGGGTAGGCTTCGGGCACGTCACATGGGTTTCTTACATGGTTGAAACACCCCCTACCGAGTATTTCATCCAAGGCGTCACCAAAAGTGGCAAGAAGTTTCGGCCGAGCGATTGGTCCGAGCGGCTGGCTGGCGTCATGTCGAGCTTCGGGCCGGGCGCCAAAGGCCCCAACGCCCGGCTCCAATATTCGCTTTACGTGCGGCCGACGCTCATCGGCGATCTCAAGTGCGTCATTCTCGATTCACGGTTGCGCGACATCGAGCCGATGGCCTTCGATTTCGTAATGAACTTCGCGAAAGACAACAACCTTGTTGTCACCGAGGCTTGCGCGATTCCTGATGGGCATGGCGCGGCGTCGCGCGAGGTGTGACGCCTGCTGCCTCTTCCTCATTGACTTCATTGATTCGATCAGCCTTGTTCGCGTTACCGCTCACATTGCGGGAAATTGCTGACCGGGTGCGCGAACAAACGTGAAACAAAAAGCTAAAGCCCGCATATGCGGGCTTTTTTGACGAACGGCGACTCACGTCATACGCCGGAGCATGCCATTCGACGCACGACCCGCATCTTCAGACGCGGGCCGAGGCGGCTAGTCTTACTGCGCGGCGGGAGCTTGCAGGCCCTTGATGGCTGCCGCGAGGCGGCTCTTGTGGCGAGCGGCCTTGTTCTTATGCACGATCTTCTTGTCGGCGATGATGTCGAGCGTCTTGGCCGACACGCGGAAGACCTCGGCAGCCTTGGCCTGGTCGCCGGCATCGATCGCCTTGCGAACAGCCTTGATCGCCGTCCGGTACTTCGAGCGCAGCGCCGAGTTGTGCGAGTTCGCTTTCGCGGCTTGACGGGCGCGCTTGCGTGCTTGTTTGGAGTTCGCCATGAGAGTTCCTTGTCCAGTACTGTTTGTTGCGGTGCCCGACGAGATTGCGCGTCCGAGCGCCGCTTTTTGATCCAAACCTCTGGAAGCGATTGCCCAGAGGCGCAAAACCGGCGAAGCGTGTCAGCAGGTGCGCGCGGATTCGCCGCGAACACGAGCGCGTAAGCGCGCCGCAGCTCAGCCCTTAATCCGGCCGGAAACAACCAGCGAAAACACCAGATGAACCGGTGAGTGAGCTTCGAAACGCGCGAGTATAGCAACAAAATCAGATACATGGCAAGCATGCCGATGTCGCGACACGCGCGAGCATGCGGTGGTGGCCGATCAAAGGCGCTGCGCCGACACGGCCTGGACCGGCATCTCCAGACCAGCACGGTCCGGACCGGATGGCCCAAGGTGTCCGTATAATAGGCGCCCCATGAATCTATTCCGAGCCCTGCTGACGGTCAGCGGCTTCACGCTGCTGTCGCGCGTGACCGGACTGGCCCGTGAAACGCTGATCGCCCGCGCGTTCGGCGCAAGCCAATACACCGACGCGTTCTACGTCGCCTTCCGTATTCCCAACCTGCTGCGGCGCTTGTCCGCCGAGGGCGCGTTCTCGCAGGCGTTCGTGCCGATCCTCGCCGAGTTCAAGAATGGCCAGGGCCATGACGCCACGAAGGCGCTCGTCGATGCGATGTCGACGCTGCTCGCGTGGGCGCTCGCGCTCGTGTCCCTCGCCGGGGCGGCGGGCGCCTCATGGGTGGTGTATGGCGTCGCGTCGGGGCTGCGCACCGACGGTCATGCGTTTTCGCTCGCGGTAACGATGACGCGGATCATGTTCCCGTACATCATCTTCATCTCATTGACGACGCTCGCCTCGGGCGTGCTCAACACCTACCGCAACTTTTCGCTGCCCGCGTTCGCGCCGGTGCTGCTCAACGTCACGTTCATCGCGGCGGCCGCGTTCGTTGCGCCGCACTTGAAGGTGCCTGTCTACGCGCTTGCCTGGGCTGTCATCGTCGGAGGGCTGCTGCAATTCGCCGTGCAATTGCCCGGGCTCAAGAAAATCGACATGACGCCGCGCATTGGCCTCAATCCGCTTGCCGCATTCGCGCATCGCGGCGTGAAGCGCGTGCTCGGCAAGATGGTGCCGGCGACGTTTGCTGTGTCCGTCGCGCAG
>DASZGN010000307.1:0-7881 GCA_035938775.1 Trinickia sp. | reverse complement strand
GGCAACCCTGACGAGCGGGTCGGGCAGCGCCGCGGAGCCAGTGGCCTTCGTCGCGTCCGTCGCCTCCTCTGAGGGCGCCCCGCGCGGTGCCCAGCCGAATGGGGCGGCGGTTGCGCGCTCGCGCGGCGCGGCACGCACACCAACGCCGGGCCTGACGACGAATCCGGGCAACCGCCGAGCAGGCATGCGTGTCACACCGGCAGTCACGCCGAAGTCGGGTGCGCCTGCCACGTCCGGAACCGCACGTGCGGCGTCGCCCGCCATGCCTGTCGCGACCGGCGCTCAGGCGACGGGTTATTCCCGGCCCGTGACGCAGCGTGTGCCGAGCGCACCGGGCCCGAGCGTGTCACAGCATGCCGCACCCGCGGCGCCGGCGACTCCGAGCGTGCAGGAAACGCTGCGTGCGATCGAAGCGAACGCGGCGCAGTGGACTGCGCTTGCCGGGGTAAGCCTCGCCCGGCGCAGCACATCCGCGATTGCTGTCCCCTCGATGACAGCCACGGCGCAAGACGCCGATACGGGTGTCGGGGCGCAGCCTGGCAACCGAGAAACTGACGAAGGCGCGGCAAGCACGCTCGAGTCTGAGCTCAGCAGCGCAGCACCGGCTCTCGGTGTCGATGACGGTGCCCCATCGGCGCTTGGGCAGGTTGCCCAGGAAGTACAGACGGAGCGAGCGACGGCCGAAGCCACAAAGGAAATGCAGGTGGGCCGCGCGACGGTCGAAGCCGCATCGGAAACCGATGAGGTCCGGAAAGCCGGGCCGGCGTCGGAAGCCATTGACCCGCTCGGGACCGATACCGAAGCGCGAACCGACGCGGACATGGGCGTGGCAGCGGCATCAGGACCAGCGACTGCGGAAGTGGAAGAAGAAAGCGCGGCGGGACCGCAACCGGTCGATGCATTCACAGAGGCGGCCCCGGCTGAAGAGCACTCGGTCGCGACGGCGCCGGTTCTGCTGGAGCTCGTCGCTCAACGGGTTTCGGGGCCTTTTGAAGAGCCTGCCGCGGAACCGGCGCCCGAGCCTGCGGACACCCCCATCGACAGCCCCGCAGCCCCCGCCCCCGATGCCCTCCCCCGCGCCCCCGTGCGCAGCCACGCGCCGACCGAGTTCACCTTCCACGCGCCGCTCGCCTCGGCCGTCGAGCTGCCGACGCTCGACCTGCTCGAGCGCCCCGCCGCCGATGCCGCCGAGCCGATCCCCGCCGAGCGCCTCGCGCAAACCGGCCAGCTGATCGAGCAGCGCTTGCAGGAATTCAAAGTGCCGGTGACGGTTGTCGGCGCGTCGGCGGGCCCGGTCATCACGCGCTTCGAGGTCGAGCCGGCACTGGGCGTGCGCGGCAGCCAGATCGTCGGCTTGATGAAGGATCTCTCGCGCGGCCTGGGCCTGACTTCGATCCGCGTCGTCGAAACGATCCCCGGCAAAACCTGCATGGGGCTCGAGCTTCCGAACGCCAAGCGCCAGACGATCCGCCTCTCCGAAATTCTCGCCGCCGACGCCTATCAGCGTTCAGTGTCCCGGCTGACGATCGCGATGGGCAAGGACATCACCGGCCACCCCGTCGTCACCGATCTCGCGAAGGCGCCGCACATGCTCGTCGCCGGCACGACGGGCTCGGGCAAGTCGGTCGCGATCAACGCGATGATCGTCTCGCTGCTCTTCAAGGCGACGCCCGAGGACGTGCGGCTCATCATGATCGACCCGAAGATGCTCGAGCTGTCGGTCTATGAGGGCATCCCGCATCTGCTCGCGCCTGTCGTCACCGACATGAAGCTGGCCGCGAACGCGCTCAACTGGTGCGTCGGCGAGATGGAGAAGCGCTACCGGCTGATGTCGGCGGTGGGCGTGCGCAATCTCGCCGGCTTCAACCAGAAGGTGCACGATGCCGAAGCCGCCGAAAAGAAGCTGACGAACCCGTTCTCGCTCACGCCCGAGGCGCCTGAGCCGCTTTCGAAGCTGCCGCTCATTGTCGTCGTCATCGACGAGCTCGCGGACCTGATGATGGTCGCCGGCAAGAAAATCGAAGAACTTATCGCGCGGCTCGCCCAAAAGGCGCGCGCGGCCGGCATCCATCTGATCCTCGCGACGCAGCGGCCCTCCGTCGACGTCATCACCGGCCTCATCAAGGCGAACATCCCGACGCGCGTCGCGTTCCAGGTGTCCTCGAAGATCGATTCGCGCACGATCCTCGATCAGATGGGCGCAGAGTCGCTGCTCGGCCAGGGCGACATGCTGTTCTTGCCGCCCGGCACCGGCTATCCGCAGCGCGTGCACGGCGCGTTCGTGGCCGACGAGGAAGTGCATCGCGTCGTCGAGCATCTGAAACAGTTCGGCGAGCCGCAGTATGAAGAAGGCATCCTCGACGGGCCCGCGACCGAAGGCGCGCCAACCGACCTCTTCGGCGAGTCGCCCGACGCCGAGGCCGACCCGCTCTACGACGAAGCGGTCGCGTTCGTCGTGCGCACGCGGCGCGCGTCGATATCGGCGGTGCAGCGGCAGCTGCGCATCGGCTACAACCGCGCGGCGCGGCTCGTCGAGCAAATGGAGGCAGCGGGGCTCGTGTCGTCGATGAGCGTCAACGGCAGCCGCGAAGTGCTCGCGCCCGCCGGGCCCGAGCAGTGACCCGCGGCGCGCGCTTGACAAGCGAGCGCGCCCGCTTGCAGCCGCACGCGTAAATCGTGCGCGGCGATTGCAAGAAATATCCGGTCCGTGCCATGGCGGGGCGCCGTGCGGGATCCGCCACGTGGGAGAAGCCCGTGGGCGCACCGGTACCGATGCGAGCCGGGCACGGCCGTTGCATCATCGAAAGCGAAGCGGAAGCGGTGTGCGCGGCCTTTAGGGCTCTTGCGAGAAAGTCCAGCGGCCGACACTGCCGCGTGCCCTGATCCCCTGCCGCCCCGCCCCCCGTGAGGCGGTAGCTTTCGAGCCTGCGCGCTTGCTCTGACGTGCGGGCTCTCTTTGTTTTTATCCCCCGTGCCGGCAACCCCCGTCCCGCTTTCAGGACACCGGCACGAGCTTGAAATCGACAGGCGAGCCGACGTCCAGCCGCGTCGGGTTTGGATCGAGCAGCCCCGTTTGCACATTGCGGCGGAAGATGTAGGCAGTGTCGCTATCCTGATTGCCGACGATGAGCCACTGGCCGCTCGGATCGATCGCGAACTCGCGCGGGGTGCGGCCAAGGCTCGAGTGCCGGCCCGCGAGCGTCAAGAGCCCATCGTAGCGATCGACCTCGAACACCACGATCTCGTTCGCGTCGCCGCGATTCGTCGCATAGAGAAAGCGCCCATCCGGCGATAGATGGATCGCCCCCGCCGCGATCTTGCCCTGAAAACCGGGCGCCGCGAGCGGCAGCGTCTGCAAAAGCGTGAGCTGGCCGTTCACGTGCAAAAACGCGCTCACGGTACCGGCGAGCTCATTCGTCAGATAGGCATAGTGCCCGTTTGCGTCGAATACCAGGTGACGCGGGCCCGAGCCGGACGACATGGCCACATGGGCCGCCGCGCCAGGGCGCAGCAAGCCGCGACGGCCATCGGGGGGGTAGCGGTAGGTGTAGAGTTTGTCGCCGCCTAGATCCTGCACGAAGAGATAGCGGCCGTCGGGCGAAAAAACGGTGGAATGCACATGGGCGCTGTCTTGCCGCCCCTTCACCGGGCCGCCGCCCTCGTAGCGCACGCTCAGCAAGGCGCCGCCGAGCGCGCCATCGGCTTCGAGAGGCAGCGCCGCGAAGCTGCCGCCGGGGTCGGCCGCAACCGAGTAGTTCGCGACCATCAGATTCCTGCCGTCGGGCGAGAGGCTCAGATAGCAGGGATCGTTGCCTTCCGACGAAACCCGGTTCAAAAACGTCAGTTGCCCGCTTCTCGCGTCGAACGCGAAGGCGCTCACGCTGCCGCGCTCGGTCGCGGGCCCCTTGTCGCCGGGCAGCTCGTTGACCGCGTAGACCCGGCGCGCATCTCGGCTCACCGCAAGATATGACGGGTTCACGGCTCGCGCGGCCGCGAGGCGCGTGGCGTGGCCCGTGCGCGCATCGAACCGGTAGACGTAGATGCCCTCGCTCTTGCCGTTCGCGGTATAGGTGCCAATCAGCAGATCGTAGACATCGCCGCCGCGAACCGCGCTCGCGGCGCTTGCGTCACCGGCAGCGAAGGCGCTTTGCCCCTCGTGCGCGCCTTGCGTGATTTGAGCAAACGCATGCGCGGCTGCAAGCGAGGCGACGAGCGCGAAACCTTTGAGCCAGCCCCGCACTCTGAACGGGAAGGCACGCGAATCGCTTGGCGGCGGGACAACGCAAACGGCGCTCACGACGAGCCGCGGGTATAGCCACACGCGTTGCCACGTTGTGCGCGAAATGCCGGGCATGACTACCTCCGTCGTCATCGCCGCCCCGTCGCGCACGAAAAAAGGCAGGCCATCACCCGGACGCAGGAGCCGCTATGAACATCTTCGTCAGTATTGGTCCGATCGCCGCGCTGATTGCGGGCATCCTGATTCTTGCCGTACCACGGCTTTTGAACTACATCGTCGCGCTTTACCTCATTCTCATCGGGATCATCGGTCTCGTGGGACCCGGCGCGCACCAGTTGCATCTCTGATGCGCGGGGCGCGCCGACGCGAATGCGCCAACGCGAATGCGCCAACGCAAACGCGCCGACGCGAATGCGCCAAAGCAACGTTCAGCCGCTAATGAATTGATCGAGCCTCAGCTTGCCCTGCAAGGACAAGCCGCCGACCGCACAGTGGCCGTCACCATGGCGGTGATGCTTGAAGCAGCCGCGCTCGATCAGAAACGCGGCGGCCGCTTGCATGCGGTTGCGCGTGAGGCCGAGCGAGGAGGGATCGAGTTGGAGCAAGGCGTCCTCGCCAAGCTCGCGTGCTGCGGAGAGTATCGTGATGCAGTCGACTTTCGATGGGTTATTCAGCATGGCGTCAGTTCTCGTGTTGAGTTGGCATGACAACAGGCACATCGATGGCCATTGCGCGCGCAGAGGATGGTTTCGTTATGTGGGACGCGCACGGCCAAAATCCCCGAAGCCCGATTGTAGCCAGTCAGTTTGTGGCACGCCATTGCGAAACCGTTTCCATCCGCGCGGGCCGCTTCGCGCCCGTTTTGCCGTCTGACGATCCGCCATGCCTGCGCCCATCGAAGACTACGCACTCGTCGGCGACGGCCACACGGCCGCGCTGATTGCCCGCGACGGCTCCGTCGACTGGCTCTGTTGGCCGCGTTTCGATTCGGGCGCCTGCTTCGCCGCGCTCCTCGGCACGCCCGAGAACGGCGCGTGGCGCATCGCCCCCGCGGCCGAGGTGCCTGCGAGCGCGCGCCGCTATCGTGAGGACACGCTGATCCTCGAAACCGATTACGAGACGCCCGAGGGCGCGGTGACCGTAATCGATTTCATGCCGCCCGGCAACGGCGGGTCCGAGCTCGTGCGCATCGTCGTCGGCAAGCGCGGCACGGTGCCGATGCGCATGGTGCTCACGCTGCGCTTCGACTATGGCATCTCCGTGCCATGGGTCACACGCCTTCAACACACGAACGGCATCAAGGCGATCGCCGGCCCCGACTCGGTGGCGCTGCGCACCCCAGCCGAGCTGCACGGCGAGAACCTGCGCACGGTTTCCAATTTCACGGTACGCGCGGGCGAGCACGTGCCGTTCACGCTTTCCTACGCGGCGTCGCACCATCGCGTGCCGCCGGCGAACGACCCGTTCTCGGCCCTTGCGCGCACCGAGACGCATTGGCGCGACTGGTCGTCGCGCTGCGTGGTGACGGGCCGCTATGAGGCGCCGATCCGCCGCTCGCTCATCACGTTGAAAGCACTTGCGTACGAGGCGACGGGCGGCATCGTCGCGGCGCCGACCACATCGCTGCCCGAGTGCTTCGGCGGCCCGCGCAACTGGGATTACCGCTACTGCTGGCTGCGCGACGCGACGATCACGCTGCTCGCGCTGATGCGCTGCGGCTACTACGAAGAGGCGCTCGCCTGGGGCGACTGGCTTGCGCGCGCGCTAGCCGGCTCACCCGCGCAAGCGCAGATCATGTACGGGCTCGCCGGCGAGCGCCGGCTGCCCGAAATCGAGATCGACTGGCTGCCCGGCTATGAAAACTCGAAGCCCGTGCGCATCGGCAACAAAGCGGTCGACCAGTTGCAGCTCGACGTGTATGGCGAAGTGATGAACACGCTTCATCTGGCGCGTGTCGCGGGCTTGCCTGCGCACAAGCACGTCTGGCCGCTGCAACTCGTGATGCTCGAACATCTGGAAACGATCTGGGAAGAGCCCGACGAAGGCATCTGGGAGGTGCGCGGCGGCCGGCAGCAGTTCACGTTTTCGAAGGTGATGGCGTGGGTGGCTTACGACCGCGCGCTGCGCTCCGCCGAGAAGTTCGGCTTGCCCGCGCCGCTCGAGCATTGGCGCGCGCTGCGCGACCGAATCCATGCCGATGTATGCGCTAAAGGCTGGAACCCGCGGCGTGGTGCGTTCACGCAGGTCTACGGCGGCGACGATCTGGACGCGAGCCTGTTGCTGTTGCCGCTCGTCGGCTTCTTGCGGCCCGAGGACCCGCGCGTCGTGTCGACCCTGGCCGCGATCGAAGCCGATCTGCTGCAAGACGGCTTCGTGCGTCGTTATCACACAACCGACGTGAACGACGGCCTGCCTCCCGGCGAGGGCACCTTTCTCGCATGCAGCTTCTGGCTGGTCGACAACCTTGCGCTGCAAGGCCGCCACGACGAAGCGCATGCGATGTACGAGCGGCTCATCGGGCTCGCGAACGATGTCGGGCTTTTATCGGAGGAATATCTCGTGCCGTCGAAGCGCTTTGCCGGCAATTTTCCTCAGGCGTTCTCGCACGTGGCGCTGGTTCACACCGGCCTGAACCTGATGCGGCACGAACAGGAGATGACCCGCGAGACGGGGCACCCTGCCCCCGATTCGGCACAATCCGCGCCTGCGCCAAGCGCGGGGCGATGATCGATTTTCAGTCGAAAGAGAAACGCGATTGATGCACTGCGCGCCTCACCTCCATGCACCGCGGGAGGGCAGTGAATATCGGGCGCAGCGCGGAAGTCCTGAATGCGGGAAAATACCGTGCGGATCCACAAATGCTGCGTTGCACATTTGGCGGGTTGTCCTATATCATCGTTCGAGGCTCATCGGCCCCAAACAACCTTCAACACTGGCAGGCCGCGACGCCGAGCGCCGCGTTTTCATGCCCCGTTCCCACTAGCGGGAGCCACTCATGCTTTACCAGTTTTACGAATTTCAGCGCGCGATGTTGTATCCGTTGACCGCCTGGGCGCAGGCTGCGTCGAAAACCTTCGCGAATCCGGCGAGCCCGCTTGCTTACGTGCCCGGCGCCACGCGCTATTCCGCGGCTTACGAATTGCTTTACAGGCTTGGCAAGGACTACGAGAAGCCCGAATTCGACATTCATCAGATCGTTAAAGACGGCTACAACATTCCGATCGTCGAGCAGACGATCATCGAAAAGCCGTTTTGCCGCCTGCTGCGCTTCAAGCGCTACGCCGACGACAGCGAAGCCGTCGCGCAATTGAAGGACGAGCCGGTCGTGCTCGTGTGCGCGCCGCTCTCCGGCCATCATTCAACGCTGCTGCGCGATACCGTGCGCACGTTGCTGCAGGATCACAAGGTCTACATCACCGACTGGATGGACGCGCGCATGGTCCCGCTCGAGGACGGCCCGTTCCATCTGGACGACTACGTCAAGTACATCGAGGAGTTCATCCGCCATATCGGCGGGAAGAACCTGCACGTGCTGTCCGTGTGCCAGCCGACAGTGCCCGTGCTCGCGGCGATTTCGCTGATGGCGAGCCGCGGCGAGGACACCCCGCGCACGATGACGATGATGGGGGGCCCGATCGACG
>DASZGN010000306.1:0-3974 GCA_035938775.1 Trinickia sp. | reverse complement strand
CGTCGATTTCGCCGCAAAGGAAGTCAAACGTTCGCTCGTCTCCGACGAAACCTACACCACGCGCGCCGCCGCGCATGACGCCGGCGCTGCACGTTTGAAGGCGATAGCCGCCGACGCGTGAGCGCTCACGCGCACCGCGTGCCTTGTCCCTTGTTTTCGCACGCAAACGGACTAACGTTGAGAGTAACGGGCAGGGGGGCGCGCAAGGGAGGCGAGCCATGTCGTCCACATCGCAAGCCGGCGGGTGCCCGTTCGAGGTGACCGTGGAAGCGGGCCGCTATCACGTCGCGCGCCCGGCCAGCGCCGGCGACGTGATCGACCTGATACAAAGGCAGGCGATTCAGATCGTCGATCTCAAGTTCACTGACCTGCCCGGCCTCTGGCAGCACTTCTCGATCACGCTTCCCGAAGTCGACGAGGAGCTCTTTCGCGTCGGCATCGGTTTCGACGGCTCGTCGATCCGCGGCTTTCAGGAAATCCACGAATCCGACATGCTGCTCGTGCCCGACGCCGCGACGGCCTTTATCGACCCGACCTGCGCAACGCCGACCCTTTCGATCATCTGCGACGTGGTCGATCCTGTCACGCGCGCGCCCTACTCGCGCGATCCGCGCTACATCGCCAAGAAAGCGGAACAATATCTGCGCGACACGGGCATTGCCACGGCCTGCTATATCGGCCCGGAGCTCGAGTTCTTCATCTTCGATTCGATCCGCTACGGGCAAGACGAGCACAGCGGCTACTACTTCGTTGAATCGGCAGAGGGGGATTGGAGCACGGGGCGCGACGAAGGCGCGTATGGCGGTGGCAATCTCGGCTACAAGACACGCTACAAGGAAGGCTACTTCCCGGTGCCGCCGCACGACACGTTGCAGGAAATCCGCTCCGAGATCGCGTTGATGCTGCAAGCAGCCGGCGTGCAGATCGAAGTCCATCATCACGAAGTCGCAACCGCCGGCCAGTGCGAGATCGACATGCGCTTTGCGACGCTCACGCGCATGGCCGACAACGTGATGCTCTACAAGTACATCTGCAAGAACGTGGCGCGCCGGCACGGCAAAGTGGCGACGTTCATGCCCAAGCCGCTCTTTGCCGACAACGCGAGCGGCATGCACTGCCATCAAAGCCTATGGGGCGCCGAAGGCAATCTCTTTTACGACGAGAAAGGATGGGCCCTTACGTCCGACCTGTGCCGCTGGTACATCGGCGGACTGCTTCAGCATGCGGACGCGCTGATGGCCTTGTGCGCGCCGACGACGAATTCCTACAAACGTCTGGTGCCGGGCTTCGAAGCGCCCGTCAATTTGGCGATGTCTCAGCGCAACCGCTCGGCCGCGGCACGCATTCCGATGTACTCCGATGCGCCGAGTGCGCGGCGGGTGGAATTTCGTTGTCCTGATGGTTCGGCCAACGCCTATCTCGCGTTCGCGGCGATGCTGATGGCGGGCATCGACGGCATAGAGAGCAAGCTCGATCCCGGCGAGCCGCTTGACCGCAACATCTACGAACTTTCGGAAGAGGAGGCACGCAGCGTGCGACAGGTACCAGGCTCGCTCGATGCGGCACTCGCGGCGCTTCAAGCCGATCACGCGTTCTTGCTCAAAGGCGATGTGTTCACCTCCGACGTCATCGAAACGTGGATCGATTACAAGCGCAAGCGCGAAATCGACCCCGTGAGGCTACGCCCGCATCCATGGGAGTTTCATCTGTATTTCGACGTTTGATCGAGCGAGCACGGCACACAACGCACAACGCACAACGCACAAAAAGAGAAGGACATCCGATCATGACAACGGTCGCGCGCTTTGAGATCGACCATGTGCGGTACCTCGACGCCGAAGGCGCGCCGACGCAGCCGCTGCCCGCGTTCGCACAGGACACCGAAGCACTTGTTGCGCTTTACCGCGCGATGATGACGACGCGGGCATTCGATGCGAAAGCCGTCGCGCTGCAGCGCACGGGCAAGCTGGGCACGTTTGCGTCGTCGGTCGGGCAAGAGGCGATCGGTGTCGGGGTGGCCTCCGCGATGCGGCCCGAGGATGCGCTCTTTCCCTCATACCGCGACCATGCCGCGCAACTCGTGCGCGGCGTCACGATGACCGAAAGCCTGCTCTACTGGGGCGGGGACGAGCGCGGCAGCAATTTCAGCGTCGCGCGCCACGATTTTCCGAACTGCGTGCCGATCGGCACGCAGGTCTGCCATGCGGCCGGCGCCGCGTACGCGTTCCAGTTTCACGGCGAGCCGCGCGTCGCAGTGGCGATCGTCGGCGATGGCGGCACATCGAAAGGCGATTTATACGAAGGGATGAACATGGCCGGCGTGTGGCGCGCGCCGCTCGTGATCGTCGTCAACAACAACCAGTGGGCCATCTCGGTGCCGCGCGAGAGTCAGACAGCCGCGCAAACACTCGCGCAAAAGGCGATCGCGGCCGGCATTGAAGGCGTGCAGGTGGACGGCAACGATGTCATCGCCGTGCACGAAGTGGCGCGGGCGGCGCTCGAGCGCGCGCGCCGCGGCGATGGCCCGACGCTCATCGAAGCGCTCAGCTATCGCCTCGGCGATCACACGACGGCCGACGACGCTACGCGTTATCGCGATCCCGAAGTCGTCGCCAAACAATGGCTGAACGAGCCGATCGTCCGAATGCGCAAATACCTGACCCGTATCGGCGCATGGGACAAGGCGCGAGAAGAGGCGCTTGGCAAGACATGCCAGGCGCAAGTCGAAGCGGCCGTTCAAGCGTATTTTTCGATCGCACCGCCGGGCACATCGGCGATGTTCGATCATCTCTATGCGACGCTGCCGCGCGCACTCGAAGCGCAACTGGCGAGCGCACTGCATTTTGCCTCTGAAGGCGAGGATCGACATGGCTGACGTCAATCTCGTCGAAGCGGTGAACCTTGCACTCGCGCACGAGCTCGAGCACGACCCATCGGTTGTGCTGCTTGGCGAGGACATCGGCGCGAACGGCGGCGTGTTTCGCGCGACGCTCGGCTTGCAGGCGCGCTTCGGTGCCACACGCGTGGTCGACACGCCGCTTGCGGAAGCCGCCATCGCCGGCACCGCGGTCGGCATGGCGGCGATGGGCTTAAAGCCTGTCGCCGAGATCCAGTTCACGGGCTTCATCTATCCGATCATCGATCACATCGTCAATCACGCATCGCGGCTGCGCCATCGCACGCGGGGACGGCTCACCTGCCCGCTCGTGATCCGCTCCCCATGCGGCGCCGGCATTCATGCGCCCGAGCATCATTCGGAAAGCCCCGAGGCATTGTTCGCGCACGTGCCGGGGCTGCGCGTCGTGGTGCCCTCTTCGCCCGAGCGCGCCTACGGGCTGCTGCTCGCCGCGATTCGCGACCCCGACCCGGTCATCTTTCTCGAGCCCACACGCCTTTACCGGCTCTTCAAGCAAGCGGTTGAAGACAACGGCGAGGCGCTGCCGCTCGATACCTGCTTCACGCTGCGCGAAGGCACGGACGTTACGCTCGTCAGTTGGGGCGCCATGCTGCAGGAAGTGAGCACGGCCGCCGATCAGCTCGCGGGCGAAGGCATTTTCGCGGAAATCATCGATGTGGCGACATTGAAGCCGCTCGACATCGACACGATTGTCGCGTCGGTCGCGAAGACGGGGCGCTGCGTGATCGTCCATGAGGCGCCGAGGACCGGCGGCCTCGGCGCCGAGATCGCCGCCAACCTCGCCGAGCGCGGACTCTATTCGCTGCTTGCGCCCATCGAGCGCGTCACGGGCTACGACGTCGTCGTGCCGCTTTTCAGGCTCGAGGCGCAGTACATGCCGAGCGTCGCGCGCATCGTGAGCGCCGTCAGAAAAACGCTCGAGGCATCGTCATGAACATCTTCAAGCTGCCCGATCTGGGCGAAGGCTTGCAGGAAGCCGAAATCATCGACTGGCATGTTAAGGCCGGAGACGAAGTGAAAACCGATCAACCGCTGCTTTCGGTCGAGACGGCCAAGG
>DASZGN010000305.1:0-13330 GCA_035938775.1 Trinickia sp. | reverse complement strand
AGCCGCGGGCGCGAAGGCGGGCGTGGCGGGCGCACCCGAATCCGCATCTGCGTTGCGCACCGATTAGGAAGCAGCGCATGCCGAGCCGCCGATGCGGATGCCTCTGGGCGGGGCGCGCCACTTCACGAAGACGCCTCAGGTCGCCCCAACGAGCCGGTAGCCGACGCCCGTCTCCGTGACGATGTGCTCGGGCTGCGCCGGGTCACGCTCGAGCTTTTGCCGCAGATGGGCCATGTAGATGCGCAGATAGTGGTTGCTTTCGACATGCGACGGCCCCCACACGTCGCGCAGCAACTGCCGGTGCGTGAGCACACGGCCCGCATGGCGCACGAGCGTCGCCAGCAGCCGGTATTCGATCGGCGTCAGATGCACAGCCTCGCCGTCGCGCATGACGCGCCTTAACGCCAGATCGACGGACACCGTGCCGAAGCACACCTGCGGCGACTCGGTCGCGCCGGCCTGGTTGCGCCGCCGCAGATGCGCACGAATTCGCGCGAGCAACTCCGAGACGCCGAACGGCTTGGTCAGATAGTCGTCCGCGCCGGCATCGAGCGCGGCGACCTTCTCCGCCTCGTGCGTGCGCGCCGAGAGCACGATCACCGGCAAGTCGGTCCAGCCGCGCAGCTCGCGGATCACGTCGAGCCCGTCCGTGTCGGGCAAACCAAGATCGACGATGATGAGATCGGGTTTGCGCGTCGCGGCTTCGACTAGCCCTTGCTTGCCCGTTTCCGCATCGTGCACGACGATTCCCTCGCCTTCGAGAGACGTGCGTACGAAACGGCGAATTTGTTTTTCGTCCTCGATGAGGACAACGTTGACGGTGGGCTCGCTCATGGCTGATTGGAACGGGTTGCAGGGTGGGGAGCGGGCACCGCGGCCTTCGATGCGTCAGCATCGGCGCTGGCGCTCGCCGCGGCGTCAGCGCTGGCGCTGGCGTTCGATTCTGATTGCAATTCGGCTTGCGCCACGGCTTGCTCCTCGTCTTCAACGCCCTCCGGCACGGCCGGCGGCACTTCGACGGGCAGCGTGAACCAGAAGCGTGCTCCGGCGATGCCGCCCGTCGCGTCGATGCGGTTCATCGCGCCGATTGTGCCGCCGTGCGCCTCGACGATCGCGCGGCAGATCGCGAGCCCGAGCCCGATCCCGGGCTTGGCCGACTCTTTCTCGCCGCGCGTGAACTTCTCGAACACGCGCGCTTCCATGCCCGGCGGCAGGCCCGGGCCCGTGTCGTCGATCGTCACGCGCACGAACGGCTTGCCGTCCTCTTCGATGCGATGCGCGCCGATCGCGAGTGGCGTGCCGGCCGGCGTGTATTTCGCCGCATTTTCGAACAGATTCGAAAAGAGCCGCTCCATCAGCACCGCGTCGAGCTGCAACAGCGGCAGATCGGCCGGCAGCGCCACGCTCGCCGGATGCTGCGCGAGCACGCGCTTCGTCGCGCGCAGCGCCGCGCCGACGGCTTCCTCGAGCGGTGTCCATTGACGGTTCAGCTGCCGCAGGCCGCCCGCTTGCAGGCGCGCCATGTCGAGCAGGTTCGTGACGATGCCGGTCATGCGCAGCGCTTCGTCGTGGATCGCCTCGACGAGGTCGTCGCCCGCGCGCGGCACGCCCTCGGTCTCGCGCGTTTGCGCCAGCATCGACGAGAAGCCGAGGATCGCCGTGAGCGGCGTGCGCAAATCGTGCGAGATCGCCGAGAGCAGCGAGTTGCGCAGCCGCTCCGACTCCATGTTCACGAGCGCATCGCGAGCGATCTCGACGTAGTGCACGCGCTCGAGCGCCAGCGCGATCTGCGCGGCGAACGCGTCGAGCATGCGCTGCTGCTCGGGGCTTTCGAGCTCGCGCCGGCTTTCGATCACGACGGCGAGTACCCCGCGCGTGCGCATCGGCGCCTTCAAGGGCAGGTACAGCGCCTTGGCGGCGGGCAGCGTGTCGGTGCCGTGGCCGGCAGGCTTTTGCTGGTCGTAGACCCATTGGCCCACGTCCACGTCGAGCGCGTCGCCTTGCAGGATGACCTTCTCGTCGGGCTCTTCGATTTTTTGCCGGATTTGATCGGCGCTGTCGGGCAACAGGATCGCGACGCGCGCGCCGAAGACCTCGCTCACATGGCGGCTGCCGATCTCGACGATCTGCTCGGTCGTGAGCGCCGCGGCGAGCTCGCGCGCCATAGCGTACATCGCGCCCGTGCGGCGCTCGCGGTGCCGCGCGACGCTCGCCTCGCGGCGAAACCTCGACGTGAGATGGCTGATGACGAGCGACGTGAGCAGCATCACGAAGAACGTGAGCAGGTACTGCGTGTCGCTCACCGTAAACGACATGCGCGGCGGCACGAAGAAGAAGTCGAACGCCGCCACCGAAAGGAACGACAGCACCACGCCCGGCCCTCGCCCGAGCCTCACGGCGGCGAACACCACGCCGAGCAGGTAGAGCATCGCGAGGTTCGTGAGGTCGATACGGGTCTCGAGCCGCATCGCGATGGCCGTGATCACGGCGCAGATCGCCGCCGCATACGCATAGTGCTTCGGCGGCGAGCGCCGGCTGATGTCGCCTGCGAGCGTGTCGCGCCAGGCGCGCGCGCTTTCGTCGAGGGCCTTGCCCGCCATACCGCCCGCTCGGGCCTCACGCGTCTCGTGCTCGGCGAACGCGCGTATCAGGGTGACGTCGACATCGCCCGCGCGCTCGGCGATGCGCTCGCCCATCGGCCGTCTGAGCCAGCGTGAAAAGCCTGTGCGCGACGATCCGCCCGCGACCAGCTTGGACACGTTGCGCACGCGCGCATAGCCCACGAGCGCCGCGATGGCGTCGGCGCCCGCGAGCGTCGCCGTCTCGGCGCCCAGCTCCGCGGCGAGCTTCAACGCGTTGAGCGTGTGCTCGCGCCGCCCGTCGGGCAGCCGCTGCAGCCTCGGCGTCTCGACGTATACCGCGATCCAGTCGGCCTTCAGGCTCGCCGCGAGGCGCGCCGCCGCGCGCACGAGCATCGGCGCCTCGGGGCCGGGACCGACACACACGAGCAGCCGCTCGCGCGCCTGCCAGATGCGCTGGATCGAACGATCGGCACGGTACTCGCGCATCTGCGCGTCGACGCGATCGGCCGTGCGGCGCAACGCGAGCTCGCGCAGCGCAATGAGATTGCCCTTGCGGAAGAAGTTGCGCACCGCACGCTCGGCCTGCTGCGCCATGTAGACCTTGCCGTCGCGCATGCGGTCGAGCAGTTCCTCGGCCGGCAGATCGACGAGCGTGACTTCATCGGCCCTGTCGAACACGCGATCGGGCACGGTCTCCCACACGCGGATGCCGGTGATCTGCCCGACCACGTCGTTCAGGCTCTCGAGATGCTGGACGTTGACGGTCGTATAGACGTCGATGCCGGCATCGAGCAGCTCGTGCACGTCCTGCCAGCGCTTCATATGGCGCGCGCCCGTCACGTTCGAATGCGCAAGCTCGTCGACGAGCACGAGCTGGGGCTTCCTCGCGAGCGCGCCGTCGAGATCGAACTCGCCGAGCTTGCGCCCGCGATATTCGATATGCATCAGCGGCAGCACGTCGAGCCCCTCGATCAGGGCGGCCGTTTCCTTGCGCCCGTGAGTCTCGGCGATGCCGACGACGACGTCGACGCCCTCTTCCTTGCGCCGCCGGGCGGCCTGCAGCATCGCGTAAGTCTTGCCTACGCCCGCTGACGCGCCGAAGAAGACCTTCAGCTTGCCGCGCTGGCGCTTTTCCTCATCGCGCTGGAGTCTGTCGAGCAGTTGATCGGGATCGGGTCGGTTCATGCGAAGTCGCGAAGTGCGGCGCGAGTGCCGCGAAAAGGGTGTTGCCCTTGATTGTCGGCGCAACAGCCGGAAATGGCAAAAAGGCGGCACCGCGTGCCGCGGGGCCGCCTTCCCTACCTGCCTCGGCCAGCTCAGCCGTGCTTGGCTGCGTCGAGCGCGAGGTTCAGCTCGAGCACGTTCACGCGCGGCTCACCGAAGATGCCGAACTGGCGGCCGCTCGTGTGAGCGTCGACGAGCGCCTGCACGTCGGCCACCGAGATCTTGCGCACCTTCGCGACGCGCTCGACCTGATATGCCGCGGCAGCGGGCGTGATCTCGGGATCGAGGCCGCTGCCCGACGACGTGACGAGATCGACGGGAATCGGCTTGCTCACATCGGTGCCTGCCGCCTTCAACGCGGCGATGCGGCCCTTCACTTCGTCGGCGAGCGCGGGGTTCGTCGGGCCCGTGTTCGAGCCGCCCGAGTTGCTGGCGTTATACGGCTGCGGGCTCGTGGCGGAGAGGCGACCCCAGAAGTACTGCGGCGCGTCGAACTGCTGGCCGATCAGCGACGAGCCGACCACCTTGCCGTTTTGCTCGACGAGGCTGCCGTTCGCTTGCGACGGGAAGACGGCCTGCGCGACACCCGTCATCGCCAGCGGGTAAGCGAGGCCCGTGACCGCCGTGAGTACCACGAAGACCACGATCAGCGGGCGGATAAATGTTTTCATCGTCGATGTCCTTTGACGTTTGACCTTTGACTGTTGCCGCCGAGCGCCGGCTACCGGCGCTCGGCATGTGCGTTAGACCCAGCCGAAGGCGGCGAGCACCATGTCGATCAGCTTGATGCCGATGAACGGCACGATGATCCCGCCCAGACCGTAGACCAGCAGGTTGCGGCGCAGAAGCACCGCGGCGCCGAGCGGCCGGTACTTCACACCCTTCAACGCGAGAGGAATCAACAGCACGATGATGATCGCGTTGAAGATAACCGCCGACAGGATCGCCGAAGAGGGCGTGGCCAGATGCATCACGTCCAGCGCCTTCAGTTGCGGATAGGTGGTCGCGAACATGGCCGGGATGATCGCGAAGTACTTGGCAACATCGTTCGCGATGGAGAACGTAGTCAGCGCACCGCGCGTCATCAGGAGTTGCTTGCCGATCTCCACAATCTCGATAAGCTTGGTTGGGTTGGAGTCGAGGTCGACCATGTTGCCCGCTTCCTTCGCCGCCTGCGTGCCGGTGTTCATCGCCACCGCCACGTCGGCCTGCGCGAGCGCCGGGGCGTCGTTCGTGCCGTCGCCCGTCATCGCCACCAGCCGGCCTTCGGCCTGGTGCGCGCGGATCGTCGAGAGCTTCGCTTCCGGCGTGACTTCGGCGAGGAAGTCGTCGACGCCCGCTTCAGCCGCGATCGCCGCAGCCGTCAAGCGGTTGTCGCCGGTCACCATCACCGTCTTGATGCCCATCTTGCGCAGCTCGGCGAAACGCTCCTTGATGCCGCCCTTCACGATGTCCTTCAGCTCGATCACGCCGAGCACGCGCGCCGGGCCTTCCGCCTTCTCGGCAACGACGAGCGGCGTGGAACCGCGCCGCGCAATGTCGGCCACCGCGTTCGAAACTTCCTGCGGGAAGCGGCCGCCGTGGGCTTCAACGTAGTGCTTGATGGCATCCGCCGCGCCCTTGCGGATCTCGCGGCCCGGTAGGTCCACGCCGCTCATGCGCGTTTGCGCGCTGAACGCGAGGAACACCGGATGGAGCGCCGCCATGTCGCGCTGGCGAATGTTGAAGCGCTCCTTCGCGAGCACCACGATGCTGCGGCCTTCCGGCGTCTCGTCGGAGAGCGACGAGAGCTGCGCGGAATCGGCGAGCGCTTCTTCGGTCACGCCCGGCGCCGGCACGAACGTCGATGCCTGACGATTGCCGAGCGTGATCGTGCCGGTCTTGTCGAGCAGCAGCACGTCGACGTCACCCGCCGCTTCAACCGCGCGGCCCGAGGTGGCGATCACGTTGGCCTGCATCATGCGGCTCATGCCTGCCACGCCGATGGCGGACAAGAGGCCGCCGATCGTCGTCGGAATCAGACACACGAGCAGCGCGACGAGCGACGTAATCGTGACGACATGACCCGCCTTGACGGCTTCGACCGAGAACATCGAGAACGGCAGCAGCGTCGCCGTGGCGAGCAGCAGCACGATCGTCAGCGCGACGAGCAAAATCGTGAGCGCGATCTCGTTCGGCGTCTTCTGGCGCTTCGCCCCTTCGACCATCGCGATCATGCGGTCGAGGAACGCTTCGCCGGGGTTCGCCGTGACGCGCACGACGATCCAGTCCGACAGCACGCGCGTGCCGCCCGTCACCGACGAGAAGTCGCCGCCCGATTCACGGATCACCGGAGCCGATTCGCCCGTGATCGCCGATTCGTCGACCGATGCGACGCCTTCGATCACTTCGCCGTCGGCGGGGATCACGTCGCCCGTTTCGACGAGCACGACGTCACCCTTGCGCAGATCGGTCGCGGTCGTGATACGCACGGGCGACTTCGGATGCGGCTCGTTCAACTTCTTCGCCATCACGTCGCGCTTGGCGCTGCGCAGCGATGCGGCTTGCGCCTTCGAGCGCCCTTCAGCGAGCGCTTCGGCGAAGTTGGCGAAGAGCACCGTGAACCACAGCCACAGCGCGACGGCGAGGATGAAGCCCGACGGCGCCTCGGCCTGACCGGCAAGTGCGGCGATCCAGAGGATCGTCGTGAGAATGCTGCCGATGTACACGCAGAACATCACCGGATTGCGGAACTGCGTGCGCGGCGTGAGCTTTCTGAACGAATCCACGATCGCCGGGCGGACAAGCGCCGGGTCGAACATGGATCGCGTAGCGGAATGTTGTGTCATTTGTTTCCTCGAATTCGCTAAACGCGTCTTAGTGGCCCGTGATCATCATCAGATGTTCGACGCCGGGGCCGAGCGCAAGCGCTGGCACATAGGTAAGCGCGCCAACGAGCAAGACGGTACCGAGCAACAGCACGACGAAAAGCGGCCCGTGCGTCGGCATCGTGCCGCTCGTCGCGGCAATGCGTTTCTTCGCGGCAAGCGAGCCGGCGATAGCGAGCACCGGCACGAGCGAGCCGAAGCGGCCGAACCACATCGCAATCGCGAGCAGCCAGTTATAGAACGGCGTGCTCACGGTAAGGCCCGCGAAGGCGCTGCCGTTGTTGTTCGCGGCCGAGCTGAACGCGTAAAGAATTTCCGAGAAACCGTGCGGCCCCGGGTTGGCGATGCCGGCCTTGCCCGCGTCGGCGAGCACGGCGATCGATGCGCCCACGAGCACGAGCAGCGGCGTAAGCAGAATCACGATCGAGACCATCTTCATCTCGAACGACTCGATCTTCTTGCCGATGTACTCGGGCGTGCGGCCGATCATGAGGCCTGCGACGAACACGGCGAGAAGCGCGAACACGAGCATGCCGTACAAGCCGGAGCCGACGCCGCCGAAGATCACTTCGCCGAGCTGGATCTGGAGCATCGGAACCATGCCGCCGATCGGCGTGAGCGAATCGTGCATCGTGTTGACGGCGCCGCACGACGCGGCCGTCGTCGCAACCGTGAAGATGCCCGATTGCGCGATGCCGAAGCGCGTTTCCTTGCCTTCCATGTTGCCGCCCGCTTGCAGCGCGGTGGCCGACTGGTCGACGTTAAGCGCCGAAACGATCGGATTGCCCGCTTGCTCCGCGCCGATTTCGAAGGCCACCGCGGCGGCGAACGCGATCGTCATCACCGCGAGCACGGCAACGCCTTGCTTGCGGTCCGTGATCATGTTGCCGAACACGAGACACAGCGCCGCCGGAATCAGCAGCATCGAGATCATCTGCACGAAGTTGGCGAACGGCGTCGGGTTTTCGTACGGGTGGGCCGAGTTCGCATTGAAAAAGCCGCCGCCGTTCGTGCCGAGCATCTTGATCGCTTCTTGCGATGCGACCGGGCCCATTGCGAGCGTCTCTTTCGTGAGCGGCGTATCGACCATCACCGGGTTGCCCTTGGCGTCCTTGACCGGGTTGCCTTGCGCGTCCACCTTCGGTGCGGAGTACGTGGTCGGTTGAACGACCGGCACGTCCTGATACGCCTTCATGTTCTGGATCACGCCCTGGCTCATCAGCACGGCCGCGATGATGACGGACATCGGCAGCAGCACGTACATCGTGACGCGCGTGAGGTCGACCCAGAAGTTACCGATCGTCTTCGCCGTGTGGCGCGCGAAGCCGCGAATCAGCGCGATGACGACGACGATCCCGGTTGCCGCCGACAGGAAGTTATGGCTGGTGAGGCCAAGCATCTGCGTCAGATAGCTGACCGTCGTCTCGGGCGTGTAGTCCTGCCAGTTCGTGTTGGTCGCGAAGCTGATGGCGGTGTTGAACGCGCCGTCGCCCGTCATCGGACCAAACGCTTGCGGATTACCCGGCAGCCATTGCTGAATGCGCAGGATCGCATAAAGGAAGAACGTGCCGATCACGTTGAACGCGATCGTGACGATCGCGTAGTGCTTCCAGTTCATCTCGACGTTTGCGTCGATGCCGGCAAGCCGGTAGAAGCATCGCTCGATCGGAGCGAAAAGGCGCACGACACCCGAGGTGCCGTCCATCACGCGCGTCAGGTAGCGCGCGACGGGCACGGCCGCGGCCAACAACACAACGATGAAAAGGGCCGTCTGAAGGACGTTATTCGAATTCATTCGATGTCCTCCGCGCGCAAGAGCGCATAAACGAGGTAGGCGAAAAGCAGCGCCGTTGCGGCGCCCGAAAGCCAGAGCATCCAGGTCATGAACGTTCTCCCTGACCACGGCGCGACTGATAAAGCTTGTCGCAGCCGGCGATCAACGCGAAGGTGAGCGCTGAGAAAAGCACGATCCCCCCGAGGTACACCAGATCCATTTTGGTTCTCCATTGAACGGATTTTGCACGCCGAGAGAGTACGTAAAAGCGCATAAAGGACGGGTCAAAGCTTTCCGGCGACGCGTAAAAAAGCCGTAAACGAAAACAGGCGGCGCTTAGGCGCCGCCTGCATTTGCGGGGATGGTGCAGTGCGGTAGCTACCGCACCGTGCTCACGGAAGGAGGACGGTCGAGCCCGTGGTCTTGCGTGATTCGAGATCGCGGTGCGCCTGCGCTACATCCTTCAGTGCATGGCGCTGGCGCACGTTCGTCTTGACCTTGCCCGAGACGAGCACGTCGAACAGCTCGCCCGCCATCTCGTCGAGCGACTCTCGCTTCGCGATGTGCGTAAAGAGCGTTGGCCGCGTGAAAAAGAGCGAGCCGCGGTTCGAGAGCTCGGAGGGCTCGATGGGCGGCAGCGGTCCCGACGAACTGCCGAAGCTCACGAAGTAGCCGAGCGGCGCGAGGCAATCGAGCGAGCCCTTGTAGGTGTCCTTGCCGATCGAATCGTAGACGACCGGCACGCCCGCGCCGTTGGTAATCTGCTTCACGCGCTCGGCGAAGTTCTCGCGCGTGTAGACGATCGGATGATCGCAGCCATGCGCCCTCGCGAGCGCGGCCTTCTCGTCGGAACCGACCGTGCCGATCACCGTCGCGCCGAGCGCCTTCGCCCACTGGCAGACGAACAAACCGACGCCACCCGCGGCCGCGTGCATGAGGATCGTGTCGCCCGACTTCACGCGGTAAGTGCGGCGCAGCAGATACTGCGCGGTGAGCCCTTGCAGCATCGCCGAGGCCGCTTCTTCATAGCCGATGCCATCGGGCAGCTTGACGAGCACATCGGCGGGCAGCACCCGCTCCTCGGCATAGGCGCCGGGCGGGCGCGCGACGTAGGCGACGCGGTCGCCGGGCTTGACGCGCGTGACGTTTGCGCCCACCGCCGTCACTTCGCCAGCGGCTTCCATGCCGAGCCCCGCGGGCAACGGCATCGGATATTGGCCGGTGCGGAAATAGACATCGATGTAGTTGAGCCCGATCGCATGCTGCTTGATGCGCACTTCATCGGGGCCCGGCGCGCCCACATCGACATCGACCCACTGCATCACTTCGGGCCCGCCCGTGCGTTCGATTCGAATTGCCTTGACCATTTCGACCTCCTTCTCCGTGCTGTTCGTGATTATTGCGGTTCGTGGTGTTCGTGGGTTCGTCCCGCGGCAGTTCGACGACGCTCGGCTTGTTGAATTGCCGAATTGGCGAGTTGCTCGTGCGGCAAGGGGCGCGCCCAGCTTTCAGGCGCCGTCGTCCGTGCGCCGCGCGAGCGTGTCGAGGATCATCCGCGCCGTCGCCAGGTTCGTCGCGCACGGCACGTCATGAACGTCGCAGGCGCGCACGAGCGCATTGATGTCGGGCTCGTGAGGCTGTGGTGTCATCGGGTCGCGCAGAAAGATGACAACGTCGATTTCGCCTTGGGCAAGGCGCGCGCCGATCTGCAAGTCGCCACCGTGCGGCCCCGACAGCACGCGCTCGACCGCAAGACCGTGCGCATCGGCGATGCGACTGCCCGTCGTGCCCGTCGCGACGAGCCGGCAGCGGCGCAGCGTCGCGGCATACTCGCCCGTGAGGGCGACGATGTCGTCTTTCTTGCGATCGTGGGCGATGAGTGCGACGCATGGGGTCATGTCACTGCTCCTTCGAGGTGAAGATGGGACGCATCGTCGAACCAAAGTGCGCGCCGCTCAGAACGTGCCGGGATAGGCGCCGCCGTCGATGAGCCAGTTCTGTCCGGTGATGTAGCCCGCGTGCGCGCTGCACAGAAACGCGCATGCCTTGCCGAACTCGCCCGGCTCGCCGAATCGACCAGCCGGAATGTTCTTCAGGCGCTCGCGGCGTGCCTCGTCGATGCTCACGCCCTTCGCATTCGCCTGGGCCGTGAAAGCCGCGGCGATGCGGTCGGTATTGAAAAGCCCCGGCAGCAGGTTGTTGATGGTCACGTTGTGCGAAGCAACCTGCGGGTTGCGGGCGAGACCGGCGACGAAGCCCGTCAGGCCGGAGCGCGCGCCGTTCGATAGGCCGAGCACGTCGATCGGCGCCTTCACGGCCGAGCTCGTGATGTTGACGATGCGCCCGAAGCCGCGCGAGATCATGCCGTCGATGGTGGCCTGGATGAGCGCGATCGGCGTCAGCATGTTCGCCTCGAGCGCGCGAAGCCAATCGTCGTGCGTGAACTGACGAAAGTCGCCCGGCGGCGGCCCGCCCGCGTTGTTCACGAGGATGTCGGGCTGCGGGCAGGCGGCAAGCACGGCCGCTCGCCCTTCGGGGGTCGTGATGTCGCACGCGACGGTGCGCACGGTGGCGCCGGTCGCGGCGCGGATGTCAGCGGCGGTCGCCTCGAGCGTCGCGGCGGTGCGCGCGACGATCACGAGCTCGACGCCTTCGGCGGCAAGCGCCTCGGCGCAGCCGCGTCCAAGCCCTTTGCTGGCCGCGCAAACGAGCGCGGTCCGCCCTGCAATTCCCATATCCATCGATGACACTCCTCAGGCTTCGGTTCTAGTTGGCAATGCTGGCGATTGTAGAAGAATCGCCAAAGCGCCGCCGCGAGGCCCTGCTCGTCTTGGGTCTCGAGCGCAAGCGCCCTTCGTCGAAGGTTCGAAGCCGCAACGTATCAAGGTTTCAATGCCTGATTGCCTCGACGCCTCGACGTCTTATTCGCGCCAAAGCCACCAGGCCCAAAGTGTCCTGGCGCGTCTTTCGATAAACTTGCGCCAGTCAACCCTATCGCCGCCCGTTCCGACCGACAGCCCGCCATGATCCAAGACGAACGTTTCCCGAACCTTTTCATCCTTAATCACCCGCTCATCCAGCACAAGCTCACGCACATGCGCGACAAGGACACGTCCACGCGCACGTTCCGCGAACTGCTGCGCGAGATCACGCTGCTGATGGGCTATGAGATCACGCGCAACCTGCCGATCACGACCAAGCGCGTCACGACGCCGCTCGTTGAGGTCGACGCGCCCGTGATCGCCGGCAAGAAGCTGGCGATCGTGCCGGTGCTGCGCGCGGGCATCGGCATGTCCGATGGCTTGCTCGAGCTGATTCCGTCGGCGCGCGTCGGGCATATTGGCGTGTATCGCGCGGAGGATCACCGGCCGGTCGAATACCTCGTGCGCCTGCCCGATCTGGAAGACCGCATTTTCATCCTGTGCGATCCGATGGTGGCGACGGGCTACTCGGCGGTGCACGCCGTTGACGTGCTCAAGCGCCGCAAGGTCGCGGGCGAAAACATCCTCTTTCTTGCGCTGGTCGCGGCGCCCGAGGGCGTCGAGGTGTTCCAGCGGGCGCATCCGGACGTGAAGCTCTATGTCGCCTCGCTCGATTCGCACTTGAACGAGCATGCTTATATCGTGCCGGGGCTAGGCGACGCCGGCGATCGCCTGTTTGGCACAAAAAACTGACGAAACGGCCAGGGCGCGGATACAACAGCGCCGCCAAGCGCTGCGCGGCCCGCCGAGGGGCACCGTGATAAAATCGCCGTCTGCTCATCGAGCGGCTCGTCCCGCTTTCCGCTCAGCCCGCGCGCGCCGCCCGAAACCCCGATACCGCGACCATTCGCACGTTCGCGCACGTTCGCAATTCGCACTGAAAACGCATCATGCGTGCAGCCCTTGCCGCGCACGCCACGGAGAAAGGTATGGCTGGTCATTCCAAATGGGCCAACATCAAGCATAAGAAAGCCGCCGCCGACGCCAAGCGCGGCAAGGTCTGGACGCGTCTCATCAAGGAAATTCAAGTCGCGGCCCGCATGGGCGGGGGCGACATCGACTCCAACCCGCGCCTGCGGCTCGCTGTCGAAAAAGCGTACGACGCCAACATGCCCAAAGACAACGTGAACCGCGCCATCCAGCGCGGCGTGGGCGGCGTCGACGGCGCGAACTACGAGGAAATCCGCTACGAAGGCTACGGCATCGGCGGCGCCGCGGTCATCGTCGACACCATGACCGACAACCGCACGCGCACCGTCGCCGAAGTACGGCACGCGTTCTCGAAGTTCGGCGGCAACATGGGCACGGACGGCTCGGTGTCGTTCCTCTTCGATCACGTCGGCCAGTTCCTCTTCGCGCCCGGCACGCCCGAGGACAAGCTGATGGATGCGGCGCTCGAGGCCGGTGCGAACGACGTCGTGACCAACGACGACGGCAGCATCGAAGTGCTCGCGCCGCCGAACGATTTTTCGAAGGTGAAGGCAGCGCTCGAGGCGGCCGGCTTCAAGGCCGAGCTCGCCGAAGTGACGATGAAGCCGCAAACGGAAGTCGAATTCACCGGCGAAGATGCGGTGAAGATGCAAAAGCTCCTGGATGCGCTCGAGAATCTCGACGACGTGCAAGAGGTGTACACGAACGCCTCCATCGTCGAGGAATGACGGCGCGAACGACGCGCATCGGGCACGGATCACGCGGCCGGCGTCATGCGCCGGCCGCCCCACTTTCAGGTCTTCGAGGACACATATGAAATTACTGGTCGTCGGCTCAGGTGGTCGCGAGCACGCGCTCGCCTGGAAGCTCGCGCAATCGCCGCGCGTGCAGCTCGTCTATGTCGCACCCGGCAACGGCGGCACGGCGCAAGACGAGCGCTTGCGCAACGTCGACATCACCGAGCTCGACGCG
>DASZGN010000304.1:0-6488 GCA_035938775.1 Trinickia sp. | reverse complement strand
CCAACAACGAGAATCTGCCGGAAACGCACTCGATCCTGAAGAAGATTCGCGCCACCATCGACGCCGAATACCCGAACCGGATGCTGCTCGCCGAGGCGAACCAGTGGCCGGAGGACGTGCTGCCGTATTTCGGCAACGGCGACGAATGCAACATGGCATTCCATTTCCCGCTGATGCCGCGCATGTACATGGCGATTGCGAGCGAGGACCGCTTTCCGATCACCGACATCATGCGGCAGACGCCCGAGCCGCCGCGCACCTGCCAGTGGGCCATCTTCCTGCGCAATCACGACGAGCTCACGCTCGAGATGGTGACGGACTCCGAGCGCGACTATCTCTGGAACACGTACGCAAGCGACCGTCGCGCGCGCCTGAACCTCGGCATCCGCCGCCGCCTCGCCCCGCTGATGGAGCGCGACCGGCGTCGCATGGAGCTCATCAATTCGCTGTTGCTGTCGATGCCCGGCACGCCCGTCATCTACTACGGCGACGAGCTCGGGATGGGCGACAACATCCACCTGGGCGACCGCGACGGCGTGCGCACGCCGATGCAATGGTCGTCGGACAGAAACGGCGGCTTCTCGCGCGCGGACCCCGAGCAGCTCGTGCTGCCGCCCGTGATGGGCGCGCTTTACGGGTTCGATGCGGTGAACGTCGAGGCGCAGACGCGCGATCCGCATTCGCTGCTCAACTGGACGCGGCGCATGCTCGCCACCCGCCGCTCGAAGCACACGTTCGGGCGCGGCAGCATTCGCTTCCTGCGCCCCGCCAATCGAAAGGTCCTCGCGTACTTGCGCGAGATGGAGGGCGCGTCGCCGATTCTCTGCGTGGCCAATCTGTCGCGCGCGCCGCAGGCCGTCGAGCTCGATCTGTCGGAGTTCGCGGGACGCGTGCCGGTCGAATTGACGGCCGATTCGGTGTTTCCCGCCATCGGTCAGC
Source organism: Trinickia sp. (assembly GCA_035938775.1). Classification (GTDB taxonomy): domain Bacteria; phylum Pseudomonadota; class Gammaproteobacteria; order Burkholderiales; family Burkholderiaceae; genus Trinickia. The sequence continues at coordinate 5,549 of DASZGN010000304.1, read as the reverse complement.
TCACGTATTTACTGACGTTTCCGCCATACGCCTTCCTCTGGTTCCTGCTGTGCGATCGCGAGGATCGCCCCACCTGGAGCCAGCCGGGCTCCGAGCAGTTGCCCGAGTTCGCGACGCTCGTCATGCGCGCGGGTCAAACGGGGCCGACGCCCGAGAACGTGCGGGTGCTCGAATCCGAGGTGCTGCCCTCGTACCTGAGCCGGCGCCGCTGGTTCGCATCGAAGGATCAGAAGCTGCGCGGTGTGCGCCTCGCGGCGCTCACGACGATCCCCAATGCCGGCTTCGCGTTCACCGAAATCGAAGCCGACGTCGGACACCATACCGAGCGCTACGTGCTGCCGCTCGCGATAACCTGGGGCACCGAGACGACCGTGCCGCTCTATATGCAGCTCGCGCTGGCGCGCATCCGGCGCGGGCGCACGATCGGGCATCTCACCGACGCGTTCGCGCTGCCGCAATTCGCGCACGGCGTGCTGAAGAAGCTGCGCGAGAAGGCCGTCGTGCCGACTGTGCAAAAGAGCGAGATCCGCTTCGTGCCGACCGAGCGCTTTTCCGAGGTCGACGACATCGACAACAACGCCGAGGTCCGCTGGATCGCGGCCGAACAAAGCAACAGCTCGCTCGTCGTCGCCGAGCGCGCGGTGATCAAGCTCGTTCGGCGGCTCGTGGGCGGCATCCACCCCGAAGCGGAGATGAGCCGCCATCTGACCGAAATTGGCTATGCGAACACAGCGCCGCTTTACGGCGAAGTGGTGCGCGTCGATCCGGCCGGCGTGCCGCATACGCTCGCGATCCTGCAAGGCTTCATCGACAACCAGGGCGATGCGTGGAACTGGGCGCTCGACTACCTGCGCCGCGTCATCGACGAACTCGCGCTCGCCGCCGAAACCGATGAGCCGGAACCGGGGGCGATCGAAGACTATCGCGCCCTCACGGGCACCATCGGCAAGCGCCTCGGCGAGCTGCACGCCGCGCTCGCCGCGCCCAGCGACGACCCCGCCTTTGCGCCCGAGCCCGCGACGCGCGACGACGTGCGCGGCTGGATCGACGGCGCGCAGAAGATGCTCGCGAGCGCGTTGGATGTGCTCAGCGCGGAGCTTTCCAAACAAGGCGACTGCCTTTCGGGCGACACGCGCGCGCTCGCCGAGCGGCTCCTCGAGCAACGCGAGCGCCTCGCGCAAGCGCTCGAAGCGCACGTGCCGGCCGATGTCGACGCGCTCAGGACACGCGTGCATGGCGATTTCCATCTGGGACAAGTGCTGATCGCGCAGAACGACGTGTACCTGATCGACTTCGAAGGCGAGCCGGCGCGCTCGCTCGAGGAGCGCCGCATGAAACGAAGCCCGCTCGTCGACGTGGCGGGACTGCTGCGCTCGCTGTCGTACGCGAGCGCCGCCGCGCAACCTTCGAGCGAAAGCCTCCCCGCGCCGACCGCCGATCGCAAGCGCGCGCTGTACGAGCGTTTTCGCGTCGAAGGCGAGGAGAGTTTTCTTGCCGGCTGGCGCGAGGCCGTCGAACATGCGGAGCGCCCGCTCGTCGCGCAGCAAGCCGAAGCAGCGCTGCTCGATCTGTTCTTGATCGAAAAGGCCGCCTACGAAGTGCGCTACGAAGCGGCCAATCGGCCGTTGTGGCTCGGGCTGCCCGTGCGAGGGCTCGCTTTGCACGCAAACCGCCTGCTCGGCGAAACCGGCAGCCCCACGCATGGCAACTCCGACTCGGACTCGGACTCGGACCCCGACGCCGCCGACGACACCACGCCGTCGGCCCCGTGCTGATTCTTTTGCAGCCATGGGCGCCATGAACGATCAATCCGCAGTCATCCGGCCGATCGCCGATCGCGATCCGACGGCGGGCTTGAATCCGCTCGACATCGACGCGCTCGTCGAAGCGCGCCACCCCGACTCGTTTTCGGTGCTCGGCCTGCACCGAACGGCAGCGGGCTACGTCGTCCGCGCGTTCCTGCCCGGCGCGGCGGGCATCGCCGTCATCGAACGCGCGAGCGGCGCGTGCCTCGGCATGCTCTCGCTGATCCATCCGAGCGGGCTTTTCGCCGGCTTTATCGAGCGCGCCGCCGCGTACCGCCTGCGCATCGACTGGCACGGCGTCGAGCAGGAAATCGAAGACACCTACTCGTTCGGGCCCGTGCTCTCCGAAGACGCGCTGTACCGCCTTGCGCGCTCCGATCCGTACGCGGTGCTCGAGTGCCTGGGCGCACGGCCCTGTGCGATCGACGATGTGCCCGGCGTGCGCTTTGCCCTGTGGGCGCCGAATGCGCGGCGCGTGTCGGTGGTCGGCGACTTCAACGCCTGGGACGGACGCCGCCATCCGATGCGTCTGCGCCATGTGGCCGGCGTCTGGGAGCTGTTCGTGCCGCGGCTTGCCGCCGGGGCGCGCTACAAGTACGAGGTGATCGCGCGCGATGGCCGCACGTTGCCGCTGAAGGCGGACCCGTGCGCGATGCAGACCGAGCGCACACCCGCCACGGCGTCGATCGTCGCGGACACCGCGCGCATCGAGCAATTCGGTTGGACAGATGGCGCGTGGATCGCGCAACGCGCCGACAAGCAAACGCCGGTGAAGCCGATCACGATCTACGAGGTACACGCCGAATCGTGGCTGCGCATCGACGAGGAAAGCCGACGCGGCTTGAACTGGTGGGAGCTCGCCGATCGCCTGATTCCGTACGCGCTCGGCATGGGCTTTACGCACGTCGAATTTCTGCCGATCGCCGAACATCCGTTCGGCGGCTCGTGGGGCTATCAGCCGCTCTCGCCTTTCGCGCCGTCTGCGCGCTATGGGCCGCCCGAAGGCTTCGCCGAGTTCGTCAACCGCGCGCACGAGGCGGGGCTTGGCGTGATCCTCGATTGGGTGAGCGCGCACTTCCCGAACGACGCGCATGGCCTCATCGAATTCGACGGCACCCCGCTTTACGAACACGCCGATCCGCGCGAGGGCTATCACCAGGATTGGAACACGATGATCTACAACCTCGGGCGCAACGAGGTCAGCGCGTATCTGATCGCTTCCGCGCTCGCATGGCTCTTGCGGTATCACGTCGACGGGCTGCGCGTCGACGCGGTGGCCTCGATGCTCTATCGCGACTACTCGCGGGCCGAGGGCGAATGGGTGCCGAACATCTACGGCGGCCGCGAAAACCTCGAGTCGATTGCGTTTTTAAAGCGCGTCAATCACGAAGTCGCGCACGCGCCGGGCGTGCCGGGTGCCATCACGATTGCCGAGGAGTCGACGGCGTGGCCCGGCGTCACCGCGCGCATCGAGAACGGCGGACTCGGCTTCAACTACAAGTGGAACATGGGTTGGATGCACGACACGCTGCACTACATGCGCGAAGAACCGATCTATCGTCGCTATCACCACCACAACATGACGTTCGGCATGGTCTACGCGTATTCCGAGCGCTTCGTGCTGCCGCTCTCGCATGACGAAGTGGTGCACGGCAAAGGCTCGCTTATCGGCAAGATGCCGGGCGACCGCTGGCAGCGCTTCGCGAACCTGCGCGCCTACTTCGGCTTCATGTGGACGCATCCGGGCAAGAAGCTGCTGTTCATGGGCGGCGAGTTTGCGCAGGTAGCCGAGTTCGATCACGACGCATCGCCCCAGTGGCATCTGCTCGACGACTCCATGCATCACGGCGTGCAGTTGCTCGTGCGCGAGCTGAACCGGCTTTACGATGAAGAGCCCGCACTGCACGTGCTCGATGCCGATCCGGGCGGCTTCGAATGGCTCGTCGGCGACGACAGCGAGAACAGCGTGTTCGCCTACCGGAGGAACGACGGCCGCGGACGCGAGCTCGTCGTCGTCTGCAATTTCACGCCGGTGCCGCGCCGCGGCTACCGCGTCGGACTGCAACGCGCGGGCCGCTGGCAGGAGATTCTCAACACCGACGCGAGCATGTATGGCGGCTCGAACGTCGGCAACAGCGGGTTCGTCGATTCGGAACCCATCGAAAGCCACGGCAAGCCGCAATCGGCCGCGTTGACGCTGCCGCCGCTCGCCACCATCGTGCTGCGCGCGCAATGACGTTCTCGCGCGCATCGCGTCTTACGAATAGAGGAAAGCAAGCATCGTCACCCAGGCCAAGGACCATGCATGGCGAACCCCCTACCCGATCGGCTCGAGCCCGGTGCGCCTTATCCGCTCGGCTCCACGTGGGATGGACTCGGTGTCAACTTCGCGGTGTTCTCGGCGAACGCGCATCGGATCGACTTGTGCGTCTTCGATCCGAACGGCCACAAGGAGCTCGCGCGCTACGCGCTGCCCGAATGCACCGACGAGGTGTGGCACGGCTACCTCTGGGGCGCGCATCCGGGCACCGTCTACGGCTATCGCGCGCACGGGCCGTACCAGCCGCTCCGCGGGCACCGCTTCAATGCGGCGAAGCTGCTCATCGACCCTTACGCGAAGAAGCTGACCGGCGCGATTCGATGGTCCGACGCGCTTTTCGGCTATCGCGTCCAGTCGAACCGGCTCGACCTCTCGCTCGACAGGCGCGACTCGGCGCCCGCGGTGGCGAAGTGCGTCGTCATCGATGAAGCGTTCGACTGGTCGCGCGATGTGCGCCCCGAGGTGCCGTGGAGCGAGACGTTCATCTATGAAGCGCATGTGCGGGGCGTGTCGATGATGAACGCCGACGTGCGCCCGCACGAGCGCGGCACCTTCGCAACACTTGCTTTGCCCCGCTTCATCGACCACCTGAAGAAGATCGGCGTAACGGCCATCGAGCTCATGCCCATCCACGCGTTTCTCGACGAGCGCTCCCTGCTTGAGCGCGGTCTGTCCAACTACTGGGGCTATAACACCGTGGCGTTCTTCGCGCCGCACTCGTCGTATCTGTCGACGCGGCGCTTGAGCGAAGTGCGCATCGCCGTGCGGCAGTTCCACGCGGCCGGCATCGAGGTGATTCTCGATGTGGTCTACAACCATACCTGCGAAGGCAACGAGCTCGGGCCGACGGTGAGCTGGCGCGGCCTCGACAACGCGAGCTACTACCGCCTCATTCCCGGCAACGAGCGCCACTACATCAACGACACCGGTTGCGGCAACACGCTGAATCTCTCGCATCCGCGCGTGCTGCAGATGGTGATGGATTCGCTGCGCTACTGGACGAATGCCTATCACGTCGACGGTTTTCGCTTCGATCTGGGTGTCACGCTCGGGCGCGAAGGCACGGGGTTCGATCCGGGCTCGGGCTTTTTCGACGCGATCCGGCAAGATCCGGTGCTCTCGCAGCGCAAGCTGATTTCCGAGCCGTGGGACGTGGGCCCCGGTGGCTATCAAGTGGGCAATCATCCGCCGGGCTTCGCCGAATGGAACGACAAATTCCGCGACTGCGTGCGGCGTTTCTGGCGCGGCGACGCCGGCATGCGCGCCGAGCTGGCCGCGCGCATCGCGGGCTCCGCCGAGCTCTTCGTCCGGCGCTTCAGGCGGCCGTGGGCATCGGCCAACTACGTGGCGTCGCACGACGGCTTCACGCTTGCCGATGTCGTTTCGTACGAGCACAAGCACAATGAAGCGAATGGAGAGAACAA
>DASZGN010000303.1:0-5407 GCA_035938775.1 Trinickia sp. | reverse complement strand
CCGTCTCGGAAGTCTTCAAGCAAGCGGGCGTGCCGCTCGACGAAAAGGCGTTCGTGCCGACGGTGGCGAGCTACTACAGCGACGCGAAAACGGGCGGCTTCGTGTCGATGCCGTTCAATAGCTCGACGCCGGTGCTGTATTACAACAAGGACGCGTTCAAGAAAGCCGGTCTCGATCCCGCCAAGCCGCCGAAGACCTGGGACGAAGTCGCGGCCGACGCCGCCAAGCTCAAGGCCGCCGGCCTGTCATGCGGCTTCACGACGGGCTGGCAGAGCTGGATTCAACTCGAAAACTACAGCGCATGGCACGGCGTGCCGTTCGCGAGCGAAAACAACGGCTTCGACGGCCCCGATGCGCAGCTCGAATTCAACAAGCCGCAACAGGTCGCCCATATCCAGTTCCTGCAAGACATGGCCAAGCAGGGCACGTTCACGTATGTGGGACGCAAGGACGAAGCGGTGTCGAAGTTCTATAGCGGCGATTGTGGCATCACGATGAACTCTTCGGGCTCGCTCGCGACAATCAAGAAGTACGCAAAGTTCGATTTCGGCACGGGCGTGATGCCGTACGACGCCAACGTGAAGGGCGCGCCGCAGAACGCGATCATCGGCGGCGCGAGCCTCTGGGTGCTCGCGGGCAAGGACCCGAACGTCTACAAGGGCGTCGCGAAGTTCCTCGCCTATCTGGCCTCGCCGCCCGTCGCCGCGAAGTGGCACCAGGACACCGGCTATCTGCCCGTCACGAACGCCGCTTACCATCTGACGCGCGACCAGGGCTTCTACGAGCAGCACGCGGGCGCCGACACGGCAATCAAGCAGATGCTCAACAAGCCGCCGTTGCCCTACACGAAGGGCTTGCGCCTTGGCAACATGCCGCAGATCCGCACGATCGTCGACGAAGAGCTCGAGCAGGTCTGGGCGCAGAAGAAGACGCCGCAGGAGGCGCTCGATTCGGCCGCCAAGCGCGGCGACGAGCTGCTGCGGCGTTTCGAGAAGTCGAGCTCGTAAGCGCGCTCCCCTGCGCGCGCCTGGCTGAAGCGGTTCCATCAGCCGCCGCGCCGGGCGTACCGGCACGACCTGACGGCAACACCGTCCACCGCGCCGCCATTCGAATGGCACGCCGAATGGCGGCGCGGCGCTTTTCTTCACCGACCAATTCCCATGCACGAACGTTCCCGTTTCGCCGCAAGCGCGTTGCCTTATCTGCTGGTGGCCCCGCAGCTTGCGATCACCGCGCTCTTCTTTCTTTGGCCCGCCGGCGTCGCGTTGTGGCAATCGACGCAAATGCAAGACGCGTTCGGCACGTCGAGTGAATTCGTCGGCCTCGCCAACTTCGAGCATCTGTTCGCCGATCCGCTCTACCTCGATTCGTTCAAGACGACGCTCGTGTTCAGCGCGCTCGTCACCGTAGGGGGCCTCGTCGTTTCACTTCTGCTCGCCGCCTGCGCGGACCGCGTGACGCGCGGCTCAAAAGCGTATCGCACGCTGCTCATCTGGCCGTACGCCGTCGCGCCCGCGATCGCCGCTGTCCTCTGGTCGTTTCTGTTCAACCCGAGCATCGGCCTTGTCACGTTCGCGCTCGCCAAGGTGGGCATCGTCTGGAATCATGCGCTCAACGGCACGCAGGCGATGTTGCTCGTGGTGCTTGCATCGGTGTGGAAACAGATCAGCTACAACTTTCTTTTCTTCTATGCGGGCCTTCAGGCGATTCCACGCTCGCTGATCGAAGCGGCGGCCATCGATGGCGCCGGGCCCGTGCGGCGTTTTTTCGGCATCGCGCTGCCGCTCCTCTCGCCTACGACGTTCTTTCTTTTCGTCGTCAACGTCGTCTACGCGTTCTTCGACACGTTCCCGGTCATTGATGCGGCCACCGGTGGCGGCCCCGCGCAGGCGACGAAGACGCTCATCTACAAGATCTTCACCGAAGGCTTCCAGGGGCTCGACATCGGCAGCTCGGGCGCGCAGTCGGTCGTGTTGATGACGATCGTCGTTGCGCTCACGGTCGTGCAATTCCGCTTCGTCGAACGCAAGGTGCAGTACGTATGATCGAGAATCGCAAAGGCTTCGATCTCTTCTGTCATGCCGTGCTGATTGCCGGCGTGGCGCTGGTCGCGTTTCCCGTGTATGTGGCGTTGTGCGCGGCGACGATGAGCGAGCACGAGGTTTTCTCGGTGCCGCTTTCGCTCGTGCCGAGCACGCACCTCATCGAGAACGTCGTCAACGTCTGGACGCGCGGCAGCGGCAATGCGGCGAGTCCGTTCGGACGCATGCTCTTGAACAGCCTCGTGATGGCCCTCGCGATTTCGATCGGCAAGATAGCGGTGTCGATCATTTCGGCCTACGCGATCGTGTTCTTCCGTTTCCCGTTTCGCAACACGGCGTTCTGGCTGATCTTCGTCACGTTGATGCTACCCGTGGAGGTGCGCATCTTTCCGACCGTGCAGGTCGTGTCGTCGATGCATCTCACGAACAGCTACGCGGGGCTCACGTTGCCGCTCATCGCTTCCGCGACGGCCACTTTCCTCTTTCGCCAGTTCTTCATGACGCTGCCCGACGAGCTGATGGACGCCGCGCGCATTGACGGCGCGGGGCCGCTGCGCTTCTTTCGCGATGTGGTCTTGCCGCTATCGAAGACCAACATCGCCGCGCTTTTCGTCATCACGTTCATCTACGGATGGAATCAATACCTTTGGCCGATCCTGATCACGAACGAGCAATCGCTGACGACCTCCGTCGTCGGCATCAAAACGATGATCGCGAGCGGCGATACGGCCACCGAGTGGCATCTTGTCATGGCCGCGACGCTGCTCGCGATGCTGCCGCCGCTCCTGGTCGTGATCGCCATGCAGCGGTGGTTCGTGCGCGGTCTCGTCGATGCGGAGAAATAGGCGTGGCCGGCTCCCCGATATTTGCGCGAAAACCGGCCCGACAGGAGAACAAGGAGAACAATCAAGCATGGCTGCGCTGACTTTAAAGAGCGTTCGCAAGAGCTACGACGGCAAGCAGTTCGTTTTGCACGGCATCGATGTCGATGTGGCCGATGGCGAGTTCGTCGTGCTCGTCGGCCCTTCGGGTTGCGGCAAGTCCACCTTGCTGCGGATGGTGGCGGGGCTCGAGAGCGTGTCGGAGGGGGAGGTCGCCATCGGCGGGCGCGTCGTCAATACGCTCGAGCCGAAAGACCGCGACATCGCGATGGTATTTCAGAACTACGCCCTCTATCCGCACATGAGCGTCAAGGAGAACATGGCGTACGGGCTGAAGATTCGCGGCATCGAGCGCAGCGCGATCGACGTGCGCGTCGCCGCCGCCGCGAAAATTCTCGAGCTCGAGCCGCTGCTCGCGCGCAAGCCGCGCGAGCTGTCGGGCGGGCAGCGGCAGCGTGTCGCCATGGGGCGCGCGATCGTGCGCGAGCCGTCGGTGTTTCTGTTCGATGAGCCGCTGTCGAACCTCGATGCGAAGCTGCGCGTGCAGATGCGGCTCGAGATCCAGCGACTGCACGCGCGGCTCGCGACGACGAGCCTCTACGTGACGCATGATCAAATCGAGGCGATGACGCTCGCGCAGCGCGTGATCGTCATGAATCGCGGGCACGCCGAGCAGATCGGCGCGCCGACCGAAGTCTACGAACGGCCCGCGACGGTGTTCGTCGCGAGCTTCATCGGTTCGCCGGCGATGAATTTGCTGTCGGGCCGGCTGTCGGCCGACGGTGCGACCTTCGAAGTCGCGGGCGGCGGGCCGACGCTTTCGGTGGGCGGCGCGCCGGGCGTGGGCCGCGAAATCGCGGGGGCGCGCGAGTGGATCCTGGGCATTCGGCCCGAGCACATGACGCCGCGTGCGGATGCAGCCGCCCAAGCGCCGCTTATGGTCGATTCGTGCGAGTTGCTCGGCGCCGACAACCTCGCGCACGGCCGTTGGGGCGAGCACGATGTCACGGTGCGCCTCGCGCATGCGAGTCGCCCGGCACGCGGCGAAGTGCTGCCGGCGGCGTTGCCGCCCAAGCATCTGCATTTCTTCGATCCGGCAACCGGCAAGCGGGCGTTTTAAGGCCGGGCGCGTTCAGCGTTTTTCGCACGTGTGTGGCCGAACGATATCAATGGCACGCGGGCGAGCCCGATGAGGAAGACAATGACGATGAATACCTGGCCTTACCCGCGCGTGGTCGCGCATCGCGGCGGCGGCACGCTCGCGCCCGAGAACACGCTTGCCGCCATCGACACGGGCGCGCGGCTCGGCTTGAAAATGATTGAGTTCGACGCGAAGCTTTCGGCTGACGACGTCGTATTCCTGCTCCACGACGACACGGTGGATCGCACGTCAAGCGGCCGCGGTGCCGCGGCGCGGCTCACCTACGCGGAAATCGGCGCGCTTGACGCCGGCACTTGGCACCACCCGCGCTTTGCCGGCGAACGCATGCCGACGCTCGAGCAAGTGGCCGCACGTTGCGCGGCGCTCGGGCTTGCCGCCAATGTCGAGATCAAGCCGTGCCCGGGGCGTGAGGACGCGACAGGGCAGCGAGTGGCGGATGAAGCGGCTCGGCTCTGGAGCGGTTGCGCGGTGCCGCCGCTTCTTTCATCGTTCTCGTTTGCCGCGCTCGCGGCAGCACGCGCGGCGCAGCCTTCACTGCCGCGCGGCTTGCTGTTCGGCTCCGTGCCCGCCGATTGGCGCGCGCAGACCGATGCGCTCGAGTGTGTGTCGCTGCACGCCGATCATCGCAAGCTCGACGCCCGACTCGTCGCCGACATCAAGGCGGCGAGCCTCTTCATCCTCGCCTACACGGTGAATGACCCGGCGCGCGCGCACCTGCTCGGGCAATGGGGCGTCGATTCGATCTGCACGGACCGCATCGACCTCATCGGCGCGGACTTCTTCGCCCCGCGTTAATCGCGCGAGCGGCATGCCGCCGGACGCTGGCGTCCGACGCACTACGCACCGGCTGCCGATACCGCTTCAGCCGATTCGTCAGCGGCTTCGCCGTTAGTCGCGGCTTCGCGCTAACAGCCACCCGGTAACGAGCGCGAGGCCGCCCACGACGGCTACCGTCTCCCAGGGGTTTTCCCGGACGTAGCCTTCGGCCCCGGCGATGGCGATCGTGGCACGCTCTCTGAGCGTTTCGCGTGCGCCATCGAGCCGCGAGCGGGCGGCATCGACGCGCTTTTTCAATTGGTCGCGCAAAATCGCGGCATCGGCTTGCGTGCCGTCCGCAAGCGTGCGCTCGAGGTCCGAGAGCAGCGAGCGCATCTCGTCGCCGATGTCTTCGGTGGCGCGCCTGCTATGGCGCGCCATGCGGCGCGCGTGGCGCCCGGCACTGCTCCAGGAAGATTCGAGCGCGTCTCGCGTGTTCGATAGGGCAGTCATGGTCGCTCCGTCAACGTTGATAACGGGATGAACGGACCCGCGTATCACATGCG
>DASZGN010000302.1:0-3427 GCA_035938775.1 Trinickia sp. | reverse complement strand
GTTTGTACACGAATCGTGCACAGTGGCTTAACTAAAGCGACCATTTTAGGCTCAAACAGCAGGAATAAAATAAGCGCTATCGAACCATCGAAATTCCCAACGGAGGAGCAGGAACATGTCGAAGACCTATCGGATTGCGGTCATACCCGGCGACGGCATCGGCGTCGAAGTGATGCCGGAAGCCATTCGCGTGCTGGAGACGGTGAAAAAGCGCTTCGGCATCGAACTGGAGTATCAGCACATCGAATGGGCGAGCTGCGATTACTATGCCAAGCACGGCAAGATGATGCCGGACGACTGGAAAGCCCAACTGCAATCCGCCGACGCGATTCTGTTCGGCGCGGTCGGCTGGCCCGACACGGTGCCCGACCATATCTCGCTGTGGGGGTCGCTGCTGAAGTTCCGGCGCGAATTCGACCAGTACATCAACCTGCGCCCTGCCCGGCTCTTCGCCGGTGTGCCTTCGCCGCTGGCGGGCCGCAAAGCGGGCGACATCGATTTCTGGATCGTGCGTGAGAACACCGAGGGCGAATATTCGTCGGTGGGCGGCGTCATGTTCGAGGGCACGGCGCGCGAGTTCGTCGTGCAAGAAGCGATCTTCACGCGCCATGGCAGCGAACGAGTGCTGAAGTACGCCTTCGATCTCGCGCAGCGCCGCGCGCGCAAGAAGCTCACCGTTGCTACAAAAAGCAACGGCATTGCGATCAGCATGCCCTGGTGGGACAAGTGCGCCGCCGAGGTCGCCGCACACTACCCGGACGTGGCGTGGGACAAGCAGCACATCGACATTCTCTGCGCGCGCTTCGTGCTGAACCCCGACCGCTTCGATGTGGTCGTGGCGACGAACCTGTTCGGCGACATCCTCTCCGATCTCGGCCCGGCGTGCACCGGGACGATCGGCCTCGCGCCCTCGGCAAACCTCAACCCCGAGCGCAGGTTTCCGTCGCTGTTCGAGCCGGTGCATGGCTCGGCGCCCGACATCGCGGGCCAGCACATTGCCAATCCGATTGCGATGATCTGGTCGGCGGCGATGATGCTCGATTTCCTCGGGGCGCATGCCGGCAAGGAGCACGAGGCCCACGACGCGATCCTCGCGGCTATCGTTGCGACGCTGAAGCACGGGCCGCGCACGCCGGACCTGGGCGGCCATGCCAAAACCGAAGACGTGGGCGCGGCGATAGCCGGACACCTCGGTTGACGACACCGTCGACCCGCGACAAGCCCTGCTTCGCGCCCCGGCCGGTAGGGAACGAAACGCGAACTTGGCGATGATCGGTCGATCAAGGAGCCGTGGCCGATGGGAGCCGCGATCAGGTAGAGGATGGCGGCATGCTCGATCCCACGGGCCACGGGTTGAAAGCGAAGCGCTTCAAGGCTTGGCGACGTGCCACATGTTCTTGAAGCCGTTGCCGCCGGTCTGGCCCGGAGCGGTGTCTTTGGAGTAGCGGTAAAGCGGATGTCCTTCATAGGCCCACTGTTTCTTGCCATCCGCGGTCGTGACAAAGCTCCAGTCGCCATCCGCTTTGTCGGTCGAATCAGCCGTCGCTGCCGGCCAAATCGCGGCACAGCCGCCGGTACATGCGCTTTGGCCGGGTACCGTGTCCTTGTCGAATGTGTAAAGCGTCATGCCTTGCGCGTCGACGAACATGCCGTTCGAAAGCTTCGGCGCTTCGGCGAACGAAGCGATGGGAAAAGCGCAAGCGACGATGCATGCCAATGTCTTGATCATCATTTTCTTTCCTTGGTCGTGATCCGCCGGACAGTTGCTATCCGGCGTGCAGGCTATAACGTAGGCGGGAAACGTTTATTCCATCCTTTGAGAAATGTTCTCGCGGACAAGATAAGCGCCCCAACGGCTACGGGCAAGCACCGTGCCGGCAAGCGAAATAAGCGCGAGAATCCTTCTCTAATCGCCCCTAATCCAAGAAGGATTCAGCCATGCCAGACGCGCCGGGCTTTTTCAACCTCTACCGCCACAACTTTGCGCGGGTTGCCGTTGGCGTGCCTACCGTGCGCGTGGCCGATCCCGCGTTCAATGCGCGCGAAACCATCGCGTTGATGCGCGAGGCCGATGCGCGTCACGCGCTCATCGTGCTGTTTCCCGAGTTGGGCCTGTCCGCCTATTCGTGCGATGACCTCTTTCAACAGCAAGCGCTGCTCGATGCCTGTCTGGCGGCGTTGAACGAGGTGCTGGCCGCGTCGCGCGAGCTGTCGCCCGTCGCCGTGGTGGGGCTACCGATGCGCATCGACGGCCTGCTCTTCAACTGCGCGGCGGTCATTCATGAAGGGCGGCTCTTGGGCATCGTGCCGAAGACTTATCTGCCGAATTACCGCGAGTTCTACGAAGCCCGGCAATTCGCCCCGGGCGACTATCTGCGCCGCACGAGCCTCGACTTGCTCGGGCAGACGGCCATTGCCTGCGGTAGCGCCCTGCTCTTTCGGCTCGAGCATCAGCCGCTTTTCACGTTTCACGTCGAGATCTGCGAGGACCTTTGGGTGCCCGTGCCGCCCTCATCGTTCGCGGCGCTCGCGGGCGCGACGGTGCTGCTGAATCTTTCAGCTTCGAATGTGACGATCGGCAAAGCCGACTATCGGCGCACACTTGCCGGCACGCAGTCCGCGCGGTGCCTGGCGGCGTACGCCTATAGCGCGGCGGGCTTCGGCGAATCGACGACCGACCTCGCCTGGGACGGTCACGGCATGATCTGCGAAAACGGCAACGCGCTCGCTGAAACAGAGCGCTTTCTCGACGCGCCGCAGTTGATCACGGCCGACATCGATCTCGATCGACTGACCGATGAGCGCATGCGCCAGACGACTTTCGGCGATGCCGCGAAGACCCATCAGGACATCTGCGCGCGATATCGCACGATCGATGTTGCCGCGAGCATTCCTGATGGCGAATACCTGCCGCTTGAGCGCACCTACGAGCGCTTCCCTTACGTGCCGGCCGATCCGGCACGCCGCGACGAGCGTTGCCGCGAAATCTACGACATTCAGGTGCAAGGGCTCGTTACCCGCATGCGCGCCGCGCGAGTCGGCAAGCTTGTGATCGGCGTCTCGGGCGGGCTCGACTCGACTCAGGCGCTGCTCGTGTGCGTACGGGCAGTTGAAGCGCTCGGGCTGCCGCGCCAGGCTGTCATCGCGTGCATCCTGCCCGGCTTCGGCACAGGCGAGCGCACGCTGGACCAGGCACGGCGGCTCGTGAACGCGCTGGGCTGCCACGTGCTCGAGATCGATATCCGGCCGAGCTGCATGCAAATGCTCGAGGATATCGGTCACCCGTACGCGCGCGGCCAACTCGTGCACGACATCACATTCGAAAACGTGCAGGCCGGCGAACGCACGAGCCATTTGTTCCGTCTCGCGAATCTTCACGGCGGGCTCGTCGTCGGCACCGGCGATCTGAGCGAGCTTGCACTCGGCT
>DASZGN010000301.1:0-6285 GCA_035938775.1 Trinickia sp. | reverse complement strand
CAATTTCACGGCGTTCACGGACTGGCCCACCGCAAATACGCACGGCGCCAATCTGATCGTTTGCGCGAATCCGCGCAGCAATCTGGGCATTGCACTATCGAAGCTCGACGGCAACCAGGCCGCCGGGAAGACCTGGGTCGTCCGCCCGCTACCCGAAAGCACCCGCCTCGCCGACTGCAATGTGCTGGTGCTCGACGACAGTGCATCGGCCGCATCGATGAAAACCGCACTGACATCCGAACTGCCGCTTCTTGTCATTCGCACCCCCGAATGCGGCGAGGGGCCCTATGTGATCCTGCTCTTTCGCGACGGCGATCGACTCCGCTTCGACGTCGACAACAGCGAAGCGGCTCGCCGGCATCTCGGCTTGAGCTCGAAACTGCTTCGACTGGCGCGGAAGGTCGCATGAAACGCAACGAACCGAGCACGCCAAGCGCGGTAAAGGAGATCGCGCGCGTGAAGCTGGTCGGCGTCGGCGTCGCACTGCTCATTACGAGTGTCGTACTACTCCTTTATCAGGCGGTCACTTTGCGAGCGTCGCTTACCGACGACGCCAACCTGCAAGCCGAAATCATCGCGGATAACGTATCCGCGTCGCTGATGTTCGCCGACGAACGCACCGCGATCGAGCTTCTGCGCTCCGTTCGCAAGGCCCCATACGTACAAAGCGTGAGCATCTACGCCGATGACGGACGCCTCTTTGCAGGCTACGCGAAGCCGGGCCTCGATCTGCACGAACGCGAAGAAGCCACGCTATCGAAAATCAGCGAGGGAACGACGCGCCTGTCGCTCAGCGATGTCGCCGTGACCGCGAAAATCAGTGATCACGGCAACTCGCTTGGCTATGTCGTGCTGGTTGCGACGACCGGCGAGATGTCGACGCAATTGCTCCATTACGGCTGCTTTCTCGCCGCGGCTTCGGTGTGCGCGCTATGGATCGCATTCGCGGTCACGTCAAGAATGGGGCTACGGGTGGTGAAAGCGGAAAGAAAGCTCGAATATCTCGCGTCCACCGACTCGCTCACCGGCCTGCCCAATCGGCGCGCGTTCTACGAAGCGCTGAACGACAAACTGCAGCGCACGACGCAGACGGCCGCGCGCTTCGCGCTGATTCTCGTCGATCTCGACGACTTCAAGACGGTCAACGATACCCTCGGCCATGGTGCGGGTGACGACCTGCTCAAGCAGGTGGCGCACGAGTTGGGGCAAAACGTGCGTACGCACGACTTGGTAAGCAGAATCGGCGGCGACGAGTTCGCGGTGTTAGTGGAGATAGCCGATAGAAAGAGCGAGGGCAAGGTGACGGCAGAACGCATCGCGCGCTCACTCGCGCGGCCGTTCGATCTTGCGCGCGCGAGCGTTGTCGCGAGTGCGAGCGTGGGCGTCAGCGTGTTTCCCGACGACGCCTCGGATGTCGGCTCGCTCGTGAGCAGCGCCGATATCGCGCTCTATGCCGCCAAGAGCACGGGAAAAAACATGGCCGTCGAGTTCCAGCCCAGCATGACCGTCGAAGCGCGCCGGCGCGCGCGGCTCGACGCCGAGTTGCGCCGAGCCATCGATGCCGACACGCTGCATCTCGTCTATCAGCCCCAGTTCGACTGCCGCACCGGCAGGCTGATCGGCGCGGAGGCGCTGCTCAGATGGAAGGATGCGTCGGTCGGCACGGTATCGGCCGCCGAGTTCATTCCGATCGCCGAAGAAAGCGACCTCATCGTGACGCTCGGGCAATGGGTGCTGCGCCGGGCATGTCGCGATGCCGCGAAGTGGAACGCGGAGTGCGCCATGGCCGTGCCGGTATCGGTCAACGTTTCGGCGCGGCAGTTGAGGCAAGCGCGCTTTAGCGACGATGTGAGAGCGGTGTTGCGCGAAAGCGGCCTGGCACCGCACCTGCTCGAGCTCGAACTCACGGAAAGCCAACTGATGGCGAACATGTCGGTTGGCGTCGAGGCCATGCGGGCCTTGCGCGCGGCCGGCATTCGCCTGTCGCTCGACGATTTCGGCACGGGGTACTCGTCGCTTTCGTACCTGCAATCGTTCCCCGTGAACAACCTCAAGATCGATCGCAGCTTCATCCGGCCGCTGCCCGAAGCGGGGCAGCCGATCGTCGCGGCCATCATCTCGATGGCGCACAGCTTCGGAATCGCGGTAGTGGCCGAGGGCGTGGAAGAGCCGGCGCAGCTCGCATGGCTCAGCGACGCCGGTTGCGACACGGTGCAAGGGTTCTTGACGGGGCGGCCGATGTCGTTCGAGCGCTTGGTCGAACGCTTGAGCGATGAGCGCACGGTCCATACATATCAGTGTGAACAGGCCCTAGATCTCGACCTGCGCACCGACTTCGATCACACGGTTGGCCGGTAGCTTGAAGAATGCGGCGATATTGCCAACGTTGTGCAGCATCACCGCGAAAAGCCGTTCGCGCCATAGTGCCATCTCACGGCCCTGCTTCGGTATGACCGCCGCGCGACTCAGGAACCACGAAGTTTCCGTCGGATCGAACGTGAGCCCCGCTGCCTGGCAAGCTCCGAGCGTTTGCGGCAGATTGACCTCATCCTTGAACCCGTAGGTAATCATCACCCGATAACAGCTGGCGCATAGCGGCTCGACCTTCACACGTTCGCTGTCGGACACCCACGGCACTTCCTTCGTGACCACCGTCACGAATACCACGCGTTCATGCAGCACCCGGTTGTGGAGCAGGTTATTGACGAGCGCATGCGGCACGGCATCCGGGTTCGGCGTCAGGAAAATGGCGGTGCCGCCCACACGCACCGGCGAGTGTGCGAGCAGTGACATGAGGTAGGGTTGGAGCGGCGTTTTACCGGCGCGCACGCCCGCTTCGGTCAGCATCATTTCCCAGCCACGGCCCCAGGTCGCCATGATCGTGAACATCACCACGCCGATCACGAGCGGGAACCACCCACCCTCGACAATCTTCAGCAGATTCGCGGAAAAGAACATCGCGTCGATCATGAAGAAGAACGCGGTCGCAAATACGCACAGCAGCCAGTTGTAATGCCATGCGTACCGGACGACGAAGAACGTCAGAAGCGTCGTAATGAGCATCGTGCCGGTGACCGCGATGCCGTATGCGGAGCCGAGCGCGGTCGAGGAGCCGAAGCCCAGCACCGCCGCGACCACGGCGGCCAGCAGTGTCCAGTTGATGCCAGGCACGTAGATCTGGCCGATTTCCTGCTCCGACGTGTAGACGATATTCATCCGTGGCAGAAAGCCGAGTTGCATCGCCTGCTTCGTCATCGAGTAAGTGCCGGAGATGACGGCCTGTGACGCGATGACCGTCGCGATCGTCGCAAGCACAATCATCGGGAAGAGCGCCCATTGCGGAAACAGCCGATAGAACGGGTTCTGCAACGCGCCGGGCGTGCCGAGCAAAAGCGCCCCTTGGCCGAGGTAATTGAGCGCGAGCGCGGGAAATACGATCCCGAACCATGTGACGCGAATCGGCCGTTTGCCGAAATGACCCATGTCTGCGTACAACGCTTCGGCGCCTGTCAACGACAGCACGACGGCTCCGAGCGCGACGAACGCAAGCGAGCGGTGATGCAGGACAAAGCCTAGCCCTTGCAGCGGATTAAGCGCGTCGAGAATGGCCGGCGCCGCGGCAATATTGACGAACCCCGCGACGCCGATCACGACGAACCACAGCACCATGACCGGCCCGAACACCGCGCCAATGCCGCTCGTGCCATGCTTCTGCATGACGAAGAGCGCGATGAGCGCCGTCAGGGTGACCGGAATCACGTAGGTCTTGAGCGTCGGCGCTGCGACCTCGAGGCCTTCGACGGCGCTCAGCACCGAAATTGCCGGGGTGATCACGCTATCGCCGAAAAAGAGCGCGGCGCCCATCACGCCGACGATGAGCAACGAGCGGCGCAGCCGCGGCCGCGTCGCCACCGACGAAGCGGCGAGTGCGAGCAGCGCCATGATGCCCCCTTCCCCGTGGTTGTTCGCGCGCAGAATCAGCGCCACGTACTTGAGCGAGACGACCACCATCAATGACCAGAAGATTAGCGACACGATGCCGACGACGTTGAAAGCGTTAAACGGTAACCCGTTGCTCGCATCAAACACAGTCGACAGCGTATAGAGCGGGCTGGTGCCGATGTCGCCGTAGACGACGCCGAGCGCCGCAAGCGCGAGCGTCCGGAGGCCTGGCCGGTGCGGGCCGGGCACGCCGACCCGGTCGGTTTCGCGCGCGGCGGATGCGAAATGTGCCATGTCTGCCTCCGGTTTTCCGTCCCGCGCCAGCGAAAGGGGCGTACAAGCCCCGTAGCGCTGCGCGCTGTCGTTCGTTACTTTATCGGGGCGCGATTTTCGAACCGCGTGGATTGTTCGGTTGATTGCGGTTTTCGGCGCTGCAGTTACAAGGAAGTATAGGAACTGGCGACTACGGAAGTTGGCCAGTCGCCGAAGCGGGCATGCGAGTCGGCTAGCGGCCGGCAACGGGGTGCCAAGGCCGCCACATCCACTTGCACTGCGAAGCGCGTCCGCGCGCGTTCAAGCGATCTTTAGCACTACTCGGAATCGCGCGCCACCGCTCATCATGCGCTCGTAAGCCTCTGCGGCGCGCGCGAGCGGATACTCCTCGATCATCGGGCGGATGCCCGCGAGTACGCTGAATTTCAGGGTGTCCTGCGAATCCGCGGCTGTGCCCGAAGGCCAGCCCTGCAACGAGCGGCGGCCCATGATGACCAACCCCGGGGGCACCTGAACCGGATCGTTCGACACGCCCACGATGATCAGCTTGCCGTCGCCGCCGAGCCCGCCGAGGCTGTCGCTCATCGCCTTGGCGTTCGTGACGGTGGCGAGAATCACCTTCGCCCCACCGAGATTCGTAAGCGTCTCCGCAACGTTTTGTGCGGTGCTGTCGATGTAGTGACGCGCGCCGAGTTGCTTCGCCAACGGCGCTTTTTCGGCACCTCGCGCGATCGCGACTGTCTCGAACCCCATCTTGGCCGCGAACTGCACACCGAGATGCCCGAGACCGCCGATGCCGAGAATCGCCACGCGGTCGCCAGCACGCGCGCCGCTGTTGCGAAGCGCGTTGAAGGTGGTGATGCCGGCGCACAGCAACGGCGCCGCTTCCATATCGGACAGGTCGTCGGGAATGCGCGCGAGCGCCTGCTCGGGCGCCACCATATATTCCGCGTAGCCCCCGTCGTAGCTGATGCCGGGAACTTGCAAGCGTTGGCATAGGATGAAGTCGCCTCGCCGGCACGGGTCGCAATGGGTGCAATGCCCGCCATACCATCCGACGCCCACGCGTTGACCCGGCTTCCACTCGTCGACACCAGGGCCTGCGGCTTCGATGACCCCGGCGATTTCATGGCCGGGCACGCGAGGAAATTGCAGGCCTGGCCATAGCCCGTCTTTGACGAGCACATCGCTGTGGCAGATTCCGCACGCCTGCACCTTGATCAACACCTGTCCGGCTCCCGGCTCGGGCACATCGCGCTCGACCAGTTGCAAAGCTGCGCCCGGTTGCGTGACTTCGACGGCTTTCATCTTTCTCACGATCGACTCCTGGCTTGTTAAGCAGAGGAAAGAGGCTTCGATCCCGCGAGCCGGCAATTATTAGCGGCCTCCGGCTTTAGTGCGCCGATTCGATCGGCGGTCTGCAAGAAATTTAGTCAAGGACGCACACACCGACAAGTGTGGCGCTGCCTAAGGCGCGCACGCATCGATAAGGGCAGGCTGTCGATACGCTTCGCGGATGTGGATGGAATCGAGGAAGTTGACGAAACGATAGGTGCAATGCAGGCGATGCCAACCACGAAGCGGGCACAATACGCGCCATGCAACCTCAAGACCTTGAACGCCTTATCACTGTCGCGATGCCCTTCGGCAAATACAAGGGCCGGCTTATTGCCGACCTGCCGGGCCATTACCTCAACTGGTTCGCACGTGAGGGTTTCCCCCCCGGCGAGATCGGCCGCCTGCTCGCGTTGATGCACGAACTCGACCACAATGGCCTCAGGCATTTGCTGGGGCCGCTACGCGAGCGCCAATGAGACTCGTCCCGTTCAAATACCGCTTGCGGAGCATGAAAGCCGCTATTGGCGGGAGAAGCCGGCGCGTCACACCACCGCTTTAACTTTTCCCTTCGCCCAGCCGGAAAAAGCCAACGACGTCGGAGAGCATGCGCGCCTGCTCTTGCATCGACTGCGCGGCGGCGGCAGCCTCTTCGACCATCGCCGCGTTTTGCTGCGTCGTTTGATCCATCTGGGCAATCGCGACGTTGACCTGCTCGATGCCGCGGCTCTGCTC
>DASZGN010000300.1:0-2478 GCA_035938775.1 Trinickia sp. | reverse complement strand
CTCGTCGGCGTCGTGCAGCGCGAGCTGACCGCCATTATCAGCGGCGACTATGAAGGGCACGCCGCCGAACTTAACCTCGCGGTCACGCCGCCGGCCATCATCCTGATGGCCGGTCTGCAAGGCGCCGGTAAGACGACGACGGTCGGCAAGCTCGCCAAGCTCTTGCGCGAAAAGCAAAAGAAAAAGGTGCTGACCGTCTCGTGCGACGTCTATCGCCCGGCCGCTATCGCGCAGCTGAAGACGGTGACGGAGCAAGTCGGGGCCGACTTCTTCCCCTCCGAGCCGAATCAGAAGCCCGTCGACATCGCGCATGCGGCGCTCGATTGGGCGAAGCGCCATTATCACGACGTGCTGATCGTCGATACGGCCGGCCGGCTCGGCATCGACGAAGCGATGATGCGCGAGATCGCCGCGTTGAGCGATGCGCTCAAACCCGCCGAAACGCTTTTCGTGGTCGATGCGATGCTTGGCCAGGACGCGGTGAACACCGCGAAGGCTTTCAACGATGCCCTGCCGCTCACGGGCGTCGTGCTGACGAAGCTCGACGGCGACTCGCGCGGCGGCGCGGCGCTCTCGGTGCGGCATGTGACGGGCAAGCCCATCAAGTTCGTCGGTGTCGCGGAAAAGCTCGACGGGCTCGAGGTCTTCTATCCCGACCGCATGGCGAACCGCATTCTCGGCATGGGCGACATCCTCGCGCTTGTCGAAGAGGCGCAGCGCAGCGTCGATGTGAAGGCGGCGCAAAAGCTCGCCGACAAGGTCAAGAAAGGCGGCGACTTCGACCTCAACGATTTCCGCGCCCAGCTCTCGCAGATGAAGAACATGGGCGGCCTGTCGACGTTGATGGACAAGCTGCCCGCGCAGTTCCAGCAAGCCGCGGCGGGCGCCGACATGAGCCAGGCCGAAAAGCAGATGCGCCGCATGGAGGGCATCATCAACTCGATGACGCCGCAAGAGCGCGCGAAGCCCGAGCTCATCAAAGCAACGCGCAAGCGCCGCATTGCGGCCGGCTCGGGCGTGCCGGTGCAGGAAGTCAACCGGATGCTCAATCAGTACGAGCAGATGCGCACGATGATGAAGAAGCTGAAGGGCGGCAACCTTCAGAAGATGATGCGCGGAATGAAGGGTATGCTGCCGGGCATGCGCTAATACGCCGGGGGGTGCGCGGTGCCATGCACCCCGCGACCTTCCATCCCTTGTATACAGTCACCGCTCGTTCGACGCCATGAATCGTGAAGAAGCGCTCCACGTCTTTCGCCACTCCGAAGAAATCGTATCGGCCTCCGAAGTGAACGCGTCGATCGCGCGCATGGCGCAGGCGATCCGCGCCGAAATGAGCGAGGACTTTCCGCTACTGCTTTCCGTAATGGGCGGCGCGGCAGTGTTCACGGGCATGCTGCTGCCGCAGCTCGATTTCCCCCTCGAGTTCGACTACATCCATCTCACGCGCTACCGCAATGCGACGAAGGGCAGCGCGGACATGCAATGGCGCGTGGCGCCGGCCGAGTCGGTGAAGGATCGCGTCGTGCTCGTGCTCGACGACATTCTCGACGAAGGCGAAACGATGGCGGCCATCCGCGACCGCATTCTGGCGATGGGTGCCAAGCGCTTTCTGAGCGCGGTGCTCTGCGAGAAGCGGATCGACAAGCCGAAGCCACTCAAGCCCGACTTCTGCGGCTTCGAGGTGCCCAACCGATACGTGTTCGGCTGCGGCATGGACGCGAAGGGCTACTGGCGCAACTTGCCGACGATTCGCGCGCTCACCGAAGGCGCCTGATCGATCAGCGCGCCGACGGGCCGACTCACCAAGTCGCCCACGCGCTGTCGTGCTGATGGAGAACGCGTCCAGATTGGATGCGTTCTCCGGCCAGGCTGCCAGGCTCTTATCGACGCGACGCCTGCGGATTCGCGAGCGCGTCACGAATCTTCGCCGTTGCAAACGCTGCCGCTTCGCCGAGCGGCAGCAGTGTCGGCTCGCTGTCGCGGCGGCCCTGATACTCGAGCTTGCCTTCTTTCAGGCCGCGCTCGCCGATGACGAGCCGATGCGGCACGCCGATCAGTTCCCAATCGGCGAACATGACACCGGGCCGCTCGCCGCGATCGTCGAGAATTACATCGATGCCCGCCTCGACCAGTTGCGCGTACAACTTGTCGGTCTCTTCGCGCACCGCATCGCTGCGGTCATAACCCATCGGGCACAACACGATTTCGAACGGCGCGATCGCTTCGGGCCAGATGATGCCGCGCTCGTCGAAGTTCTGCTCGATCGCGGCACCGAGAATGCGCGTGACGCCGATGCCATAGCAGCCCATCTCCATCGGTTGCGGCTTGCCCGTTTCGTCGAGGAACGTGGCGTTCATCGCTTCCGAGTACTTCGTGCCAAGCTGGAACACGTGGCCGACTTCGATGCCGCGGCAGATTTCGAGCGTGCCCTTGCCGTCAGGCGACGGATCACCGGGGCGTACGTTGCGGATATCG
>DASZGN010000299.1:0-3614 GCA_035938775.1 Trinickia sp. | reverse complement strand
CGCGGCGCCAGTCGGTGTCATTGCGTAGTTCCTTTTGCCTTGTCGGCAGCGCCGCTCTTTGCAAGCGCCGCACCGAGGTCGTCGAGTTGCGACAGCATCCATTGCTGGAACGTCTTGCCCGCCGGTTGCGTCTCGGTGACGCTCACCGTCGGCACATTCGATTGCTGCGCGAGCTTCAGCATCCGTTTTGTCAGTGCTTCGGTGGCCTGGCTGTTGTAGATCAGCACCCGCACGTTCTTCTTGCGCAGATCGTTCTCGAATGCGGCGATGTCCGAGGCGCTTGGCTCCGTATTGTTCATGACCGCAAGCTGAAAGCGATGGTTGCGCATGGCGAGGCCGATCGCATCCGACATGTAGCCGAATACGGGCTCGGTCGCCGTGACGGGCACGGTCGCATGGTGCGAGCGAAGGTCCGCGACTTTGTCGGCGATCGGCTTGAGCGAATTCAGAAACGCCGCGAGGTTCGCGTCGAATTCGGCGCGGTGGGCAGGATCCGCTTCGTCGAGTGCCTTGACGATCGCGCGTGCGACGACGGGCATGGTCTGCGGGTCGTACCACAGATGCGGATTGTCGCCGCTCTTCTTGCCGACGAGCTCGGCCGCGACGATCGTCGTGCGCTTCGCGTTCTTCGATGCGGCGAGGAGCTTGTCCATCCACGGGTCGTAGTCAGCGCCGTTGTAGACGACGATGTCCGCGTGCTGCAGCGCGCGCGCCGTTTTTGGACTCGCTTCGAAAAGGTGCGGATCCTGATCGGGATTGCTGAGGATGCTCGTCACGTCGACGTGCGCGCCGCCCAGTTGCTTGACGACATCGCCATAGAAGTTCTCCGCCGCCACGACGTTGACGCTCGCGCCTTGCGCGAGTGCCGCGCCGCTCACGGTGAGCGCCGCCAGCGCGGCGGTGGTGAATCTGACCAATGATGTTGCCAGTGGCGCGGCCAATGCTCGGCCTACGGCCGCGGCAGTCGCGATCCGCTCGTTTCGTTGCATGCGTTCTCCTTGTTGTGGAAGCTCTACGGTGCCGCTTACGGGGCGGGCGGCGCGGCGGGCCCCTGCGCCTTGCACTCGCCGCACAGTCCGCTCAGTTCGACAACTTGCTTGTGGAGTTCGAACCCGTGCGCGGGCGGTGTGGCCGTAAGCCGCGCGGCCAGCTCTTCGCCGGGAATCTCGACGGTATCGCCGCACCGCTCGCAAATGAGGAACTGGCTCTGGTGCGGCTTGCCGATTTCGCAGCAGGCGACGAACGCGTTGCGCGATTCGATGCGATGGACGAAGCCGTGTTCGACCAGAAAGTCGAGGGCGCGATAAACCGTGGTGGGCGGCACGCGCCCGCGGTGCGGCTCGAGCTCGGCAAGGAGGTCGTAGGCGCCGATGGGCCGCCCGGCACCCGCCACGCGTTCGTAGACCTGCCGGCGCAACGGCGTGAGCATGAGGCCGTGCTCGGCAGCAAACGCATCGGCTTGCGCCAGACGTTCTTTGAGGGAGTGGGCGGCAGCTGACATGGCATCGATTCTCGAAAAGCTTACGGTCGAGATGATATAACGTATCGACCGCAAGCGCGAAAAACATCTGATGCCATGCCTGCCGCTCGTGGAATGGGGGCGGGCGCGAGGCCCTGCCCTGACGTGATCTCAAAGCACGGTGCGAACGTGCCACAGCTCCGGAAACAGCACGATATCGAGCATCTTGCGCAGATACGCCGCGCCGCTCGTGCCGCCAGTTCCTTGCTTGTGGCCGATGATTCGCTCGACCGTCGTCACATGTCGGAAACGCCACTGGCGAAACGTATCCTCCAGATCGACGAGCTCCTCGGCCATCTCGTAGAGCTCCCAGTATTTCGACGGGTTGCGATACACCTCGAGCCACGCGGCTTCGACGCTCGCGTCGTGGGTGGTCGGCAGCGTCCAGTCGCGCTCGAGCCGCTCAGGCGCGATCGCGAAGCCGCGGCGCGCGAGCAGACGCACGACCTCGTCGTAGAACGACGGCGCCTCGAGCGCCGCACGCACGGCCTCGAGCACGTCGGCCCGGTGCGCATGGGGCTTCAGCATCTGCGCGTTCTTGTTGCCAAGCACGAATTCGATCTGCCGATACTGATACGACTGGAACCCCGACGAAGCGCCGAGGTACGGCCGCATCGCCGTGTACTCCGAGGGCGTGAGCGTGGCGAGCACGTTCCACGCCTGCACGAGCTGCTCCATGATGCGCGACACCCGTGCGAGCATCTTGAACGCGGGCGGCAGCTCGTCGCGCCGGACGCAGGCGAGTGCCGCGCGCAGCTCGTAGAGCGCGAGCTTCATCCAGAGCTCGCTCGTTTGATGCTGGATGATGAACAGCATCTCGTTGTGATCGGGCGAAAGCGGATGCTGAGCCGAGAGGATCGACTCGAGCGAAAGGTAGTCGCCGTAGCTCATCGACTTCGAAAAGTCGAGCTGAGCGTCGTGCCAGCCTTCGTTGGCTTCCGGAACATGGGGCGCATGCGCGGAATGCTCGACGCCGCCGCCATGTCCGAACGGACAGCCTTGCGCGGGCGCGGGAATCGGGGCGGATGCGGTGCCGGCACGCGGCGATGCGGGAGCGGCGTCAGGCGCGAGCGGCAGTTCAGGCACTTGCATGTGGTCGTTCATGTCGGCTTCCATTACGTCACCGCGTGGCGCGCGGCGAACTCGGGAGCGCGCCAGGCTTCACTGTGCAGCACGTCGCGCAGCGTCTCGACGGCATCCCACACATCGACGAAGCGCGTATAAAGCGGCGTCAAGCCGAAGCGCAGCACATGAGGCTCGCGATAGTCGCCGATCACGCCGCGCGCGATCAGCGCTTGCATGACCTCATAGCCGTGCGGGTGCTCGAAGCTCACGTGCGAGCCGCGTTGCACGTGCGCGCGCGGCGTGACGAGCGTGAGCGCCTGCCCCGCGCAGCGCGTTTCGACAAGCTCGATGAAGCGGTCCGTCAGCGCGAGCGACTTGCGGCGGATCGCCTCCATGTCGGTCTCGAGAAACACGTCGAGCCCGGACTCCACCAGCGACATCGACACGACCGGCTGGGTGCCGCACAGAAAGCGCCCGATCCCCTCAACGGGGGCGTAAGTCGGGTCCATCGCAAACGGCGCGCGGTGTCCCCACCAGCCGGAGAGCGGCTGGGAAAGCGTGTTCTGATGACGCTTGGCCACCCACGCGAACGCCGGCGAGCCCGGGCCGCCGTTCAGATACTTGTACGTGCAGCCGACCGCGAAGTCCGCTCCCGCGCCGTTCAGATCGACGGGCACGGCGCCGGCCGAATGCGCGAGGTCCCACAGCGCGAGCGCTCCCGCGCGATGCATGAGCGTGGTAAGCGCGCCCATGTCGTGCATGTAGCCGGTGCGGTAGTTCACGTGCGTGATCATCGCGACGGCCGTTTCGCTGTCGATGGCATCGGGCAGCTCCGACGGATCGTCGACGAGGCGCAGCTCATGGCCGCGGCCCAGCTGCTCGATCACGCCTTGCGCGATATACAGATCGGTCGGGAAGTTCGCGCGCTCGGAGACGATCACGCGCCGCTTCGAGTCGCGCTCATCGGTATGTCGAAGCGCGGCCGACAGCAGTTTGAAGAGATTGACCGAGATGGTGTCGCTCACGACGA
>DASZGN010000298.1:0-5477 GCA_035938775.1 Trinickia sp. | reverse complement strand
CGCTGCTTGTCGCCGTTTCGTCCGCCCCGTCGCCCAATCGTGAGCCGCCCAATCGTGAGCCGCTCAATCGTCAGCCGCTCAATCGTCAGCCGCTTAATCGTGGTAAAGCGCGGAGCGCCCGCCGTCGATCGTTATGCAGCTCGCGTTGATGAACGGCGCCTCGTCCGATGCGAGAAACACCGCCGTCATCGCCACCTCCTCGGGCTGACCGATACGCTTCATCGGCTGAAGCTCGAGCGTGGCCCGGCGCGCCGCTTCGGGCTCCGGCTGCGCATGCCACCAATCGCGCGTCAACTGCGTCTCGATGTACCCGGGGGCGATTGCGTTCACGCGTACCTGCCGCGCGGCATATTCGATGCCCAGCGCGCGAGTGAGCCCGAGCACACCATGCTTCGCAACCGGATACGGAAAGCATCCGGGGATGATCTTGAACGCATGCGTCGAGGCGATGTTCACGATGCTGCCGCGCCCGCGCTCGAGCATGCCCGGCAGAACCGCCCGGCAGCCGTTCCAGACTCCGTCGAGATCGACCGCGAAGCACCGGCGCCAATCGTCGTCGGTCATCGTGAGCGGATCGCGGAACACGTTGATGCCGGCGTTGTTCACGAGCACGTCGAGCGGACCGAAGGCTTGTTGCGCGGCGTCCACGGCGTCGCGTACCGATGTCGGCTCGGTCACGTCCGTGGGCACGGCGAGCACGCGCGCGCCGGGCACGCCCGCTTCGATTTCGGCGGCGACGCGCGCGGCCCCCTCGACGTCGATTTCGGCAAGCGCAACGGCCGCGCCTTCGCGCGCGAGCGCCAGAGCGATCGCAGCGCCGATGCCGCGCCCCGCGCCGGTGACGAGTGCGACCTTGCCCGAGAGCCGATTCATTCGGGTGCTCCGTCGTGGGCCACGCGTGCAGCCTGGGCTGCGACGCGTGCAGCTTCGGCTGCGGCGCCCGCAGCTTCGCGCGCCGCACGCAAACCGTCGATGAAGGCGCGAGCCTGGGTAGCCGTCATCGACGCATCCTGCCCCGGCCGATAAAGCGCGGAGCCGAGACCGAAGCCGCTAGCGCCGGCCGCAAGAAACGGCCCCATGTTGCCGGGCGTCACACCACCAACAGGCACGAGCGGCACACGCGCCGCAATCAGCGCGCGCCACGCCTTCACGACTTGCGCGCCAAGCTGCTCCGCCGGGAACATCTTCAGCATGTCGGCGCCATGCGTAAGCGCCGCGAACGCTTCGGTCGGCGTGGCGACGCCCGGCGCGCATGCGAGCCCTTGCGATTTGGCCGCCTCGATCACCTCGGCATCGCCATGCGGCATGACGATCAGCTCGCCCCCGGCGCGCGCCACCTCACCCACCAACGCAGCGCGCAGCACCGTGCCCGCGCCGACGAGCGCATCGGCGGGCAGTGCCGCGCGCAGCTTCTCGATGCTCGCTAGCGGCTGCGGCGAATTGAGCGGCACTTCGACGAGCCGGAACCCCGCGCCGTAAAGCGCAAGGCCGTGCGCGACGACTTCGTCGGGCCGCACGCCGCGCAGGATGGCGACGAGCGGACAAGCATCGAACGCCGCGCGCATGCGCTGATGCGGCCGGTACGGTGCGGGAAGGTCGAAGCAGTCTGTCTGCATGGCAAGGTTGGCAAAATCGAGCGATGTAATCGATGGCAATTTCCCGTTCGGCTAGCCGTTACGGCTCGCCGTCACGGCTAGCTGTCACGGCTCGGGCGCGTTTCGAGCGCGCTACGCCAAGGGCGGTCCTGCGGCGAGCGCCGCGTCGCGCGCAACGAGCCCCGCCTCGGCGGCGATGCGCCACAGCCCGCGCTCGGTCGACGTGTCGATGATCGGTGCGTTCGCACAGCCGAACTCGGCAAGCGCAAGCCGATAGCGCTCGCACAGCGCTCCGCTGCCGGCCAGCCGCAGCGCTTCGCGCTCGAGCGTCGTGCCGCGCACTGCGAGCAATGCCGCAAGCCCGGCGAGCTCATGGCCGATCAAAAGACCGGACAGGTAATCGGGCTGCTCTTCGGCGCGCAACTGCGCGGTGAGCCCGAGCGTGCGCGTGCTGAAGATCGTCGCGAGCAGGCCCGCGTGAGCGGCGCTCCGAGCGAGCGTCACGCCGCGCAGGAATGCGTCGATATCGGGATTCGTCGGGTCGGTCATGGTGCGTCCGAGAATCGTGTGTCCGCGCAGCGCCGCAAAAAGCTCGCCGGTCATGAACGTGTGAAACGATTCGATGCGCTCGCCGCGCACGACAGCCCACTTCGCGTGCGTGCCCGGCAAGCCGATCAGCGCGCCGGCTTCGCTGCGCCCGAGCGCCGGATCGCCGTCGAGCACGCCGACAATCTGTGTCTCCTCGCCGCGCATCACATCCGGCATGTCGCCGCGCTCGATGACGCCCGGCACGATATTCACTTGCACGCCGCGCGCCGCCGTGACCTGCACGATGCCGGCGACGAGCCCCTCGGCGCTCGCCGGCGTGTCGACGTAAGGCGCTTCGAGCCAGCCTTGCGCGCTGCCCACCATGCCGGCCGCGATCACGGGCGGAACGTGTGCGTGCGGCGCCTCATCGAGCCAGTCGCCGCACGCCGCTTCGAACGCGGCATCGAAGCCGCCTTTCGGCGGCAGATGCATGATGCCGGCGCTCGAAGCGCGAGCCGCGAGCACGCGGCCCGCGGCATCGAACAGATAGGCGCGCAGCGATGTCGTCCCCCAATCGAGTCCGATCAGCGCCGGCCGCGCCTGGTTGGCCTGCGACAGGTTTGCCTGCCACAGGTTTGCCTGCCACTCGCTCATCGTTTGATGCGACGCGCGCCGTGCGGAGCTCGCCAGCCCAACTCCTCGGAAATGGCGCGCGCTTCGCGTTGCACGAGGAGCACCAACTCGTCCATGCGCTCGAGCGGCATATAGGGAATGGTGCTGGCGACCGAAACCGCTGCGACGATGGCGCCCGAGGCATCGCGCACGGGCGCTGCGACGCAACGAATCGACGCCTCGTTTTCCTCGAGATCGAACGTGAAGCCGCCCGCCGAGTAGCGGACCATGCGTTGCAGGAAGACGGGCTTGTCGGGCTGATTGTCGGGCCTGAAGGTGGCACCGGCTTGCGCGCGGCGCGCCGAGTCGAACTGCGTGCTCCACACCTGCGGCATGCAGTCGAGCATCAGCGCTTTGCCGATGCCTGTCGAGGCGAGCGGCATCCGGTGCCCGACGCGCGAGCGCATTTCGAGGCCGCGCTGGCCGGGAATCTTGCCGATGTAAAGGACGTCGTCGCCGTCGCGCACGCCGAGGTGGATGGTATCGAGCGTCGCTTGCGCGAGCCGTTCGAGATGCGGTCGCGCAACGGCGGTGAGCGGCATCTGTTCGAGTGCGATCGTGCCTAGCTCGATCAGCTTGGGGCCGAGCATGTAGCCATTTGGCGTCTGTCGCAGATAGCGCGTCTGCACGAGGCAGTTGACGAGCCGGTGCGTGGTGCTGCGCGTGGTGCCGAGCACGGCGGCGAACTTGCGCATATCGTGCGCGTCGGCCGTGGCCGCCGCCTCGATGATCGCGAGCCCGCGCAGTAGCGTTTGCGTGCCGGCTGGCAGGCTGGCCATATCGAGGAGGGGCCCCGAAACGCTGATTTCGTCGCCCGAAGCTCTGACAGGCGGGATGTCGGCAGCGCCTGCGCCGGACGGAGGATCAAATGAGTCCGCCCCTGCGGCGGATGCGGCCATGGTTTTATCGGTTTCGGTCATCTTGAGGTCTCCCTGTGGCATTCGCAATGCATACACCTCGCACATGGCCTTTGATCGGTGCGGCTATTAGCCGTCTGCGTCAGATTGTAGGGGCGGATGGGACCACCCTCCAACATCTGGATAAGGTGCTCACATTTTGGGATTTCCAACCCCTGCAACCGTGCACTGTATGGGCGGGACCGACGTCGGGGGGGCGCGCCGCAGCCGCTTACACGGTTCTGTCACGTGGTGCTTGTTCGACCGTCGGAGGTAATCGAGCAATGCGACCGGTCGTCGAGGTTTGTTGTTCTCGCGAGCCAATGCGATTCGTCGTTCGCGCTTCACCCGGCGTCCGGGCGCGTTGACGTCGCCCGCGTGCACCGGAGGCGTCTTTGGGGAAGCACGGGATTGGAATATGGCGCCCGGTACGGCGAGGCGCGGAAACATCGCGCGCAAAGCGGCGAGACTTGGCTACCGAAAGATAAGAGAGACGCTGAGCCGACCGGCGCGTCGTACCAGCGGAAATCCGGGTATCGCAGGAGGGGCGCTATGACGCTTCAGGGCGGCAGCTCGGCCGCCCCCATGCGCCGAGCGATCACGGCCGAGCGCTGCGCGAGGTACGCCGATGAGCGATGCTGGTCGAAGAATTTCGGGCGCGGCAGCATCACGGCGAGCCGCGCCGCCTGCCACGCCGAGAGCTGACTGGCGGAAGCGCGATAGTAGTACCGCGCCGCGGCCTGCGCGCCGTACACGCCGTTGCCCCACTCGACCGAATTCAGATAGATCTCGAAGATGCGCTGCTTGTCCAAGAGCGTCTCGAGCATCCACGTGATGATGAGCTCCTGCCCCTTGCGGATGTAGCTTTTTTGCCGCGAAAGAAAGAGGTTGCGCGCAAGCTGCTGCGTGATGGTCGAGCCGCCGGCGACGATCTTGCCGCGCGCCTTGTTCTTCTCCCATGCCTGGAGGATCGCGTCGGTCTCGTAGCCGTTGTTATTGACGAAGTTCGCGTCCTCCGACGCGATGATCGCGCGCTTCAAACTGCGCGAGATTCGATCGTAGGGCACCCATTCGTGCTGGATCGACAGGTCGGGCCGGTCCTGCGCGAGGCGCGAGGCATCGGAGCGCATGAAGGCGGTCGAACGCGGATTCACGACCGTCCACATCGCGATTTGTCCGAAGTAGAAGGCTTGCGTCACGAGCCATGCGAGTACGCAGACCGATCCGACATAAAACGTCCATCGCACGATGCCCCCGCCGCTCGCCTTTTTCGTTCTTGTCATGGCCGTCAGTTCCAATTCCGTCTCGCGCGAACTCGGGCGGACGTTCGATGCCGGGCGCGCCCGCTGCCGCGCGCCGTGCCGTTCATTGGCTCGCTTTGCCCGAGCGCCCCGATTGCCCCGATTGCCCCGATTGCTCAGCCTGCGCCGCCAGCATCGCGCGCAATTCGGCAAGCACTGCCGCGCTGTCGGGACGCACGCCGCGCCACACGAAGAACGATTCGGCCGCCTGCTCGACGAGCATCCCCAGGCCGTCCGCCGCGCGCGCTCCGAGCGAGCGCGCGTGCCGCATGAACACGGTGGGCTGTGCACCGTACATCATGTCGTAGGCGAGCGTCGCACTTCCGAACGCGCGTGGATCGCATTCGGGCAGCGAGGCGTCGAGGCTGCCCGCCGTCGCATTGACGATCACATCGTGCGGTTGCGGCTCGAGGGCATCGGGCCCGCCCCCCGCGAGCGCGCAACCGGCTTCACGCGAGGCAGAGGCGAACTGCTCCACAAGCGCC
>DASZGN010000297.1:0-3448 GCA_035938775.1 Trinickia sp. | reverse complement strand
CGGCGAGCAACTGGGCGCGCCCCGACAGCTTCGTCGGCTCCAACTATCAGTTCCGGCCGTATTTCGTCGATGCGATGAAGGGCAATGTCGGGCGCTTCTTCGGCATCGGCACTGTCTCGGGCGTGCCCGGCTACTACATCTCGCAGCCTGTGTACCGCGACGGACGCATCGTCGGTGTCATCGTCGTCAAGCTCAACCTCGAATGGTTTCCGGGCATCGATGCGAGCGAGCCGCTGCTCGTTACCGACGATCACGGCATCGTGTTTCTCTCCTCGGTGCCCGCCTGGAAATACCGCGCGGTGCGCGCGCTGCCGCCCGCCGTCGCCTCGTCGGTCTTCGACACGCGCCAATACGCGAGGCAGCCGATCGCGCCGTTGCCGATGACGGTTGTGCGCTCGCTCGACGGCGGCGCGCAGATCGTGCGCATCGGCGAGCGGCCGTTTACACCGTCGTATCTGACGACGCGCCGTGCGCTCGCCGCGCCCGATTGGCAATTGATTTCGATGGCGCCGATCGATCCCGTGCTCGCTGACGCGCGCTACGCGACGGCGGCTGTGGGGTGCGGCTTCGTGTCCTTGTGCTTGCTTGTGTTCTATTGGCGGATGCGCCGCGCGCGTGTGCGCGAGATGCTGAGAAGCCGCGCGCTGCTGCAAGCGGCCTATATGGAGTTGAACCAGCGCGTAGCGGAGCGCACGGCGGACCTGTCCGCGGCGAACACGCGGCTGCAAACGGAGGTGGGCGAACGCACGCGGGCCGAGCGCGAGCTGCGCGCGGCGCACGACGAGCTGATCCAGACGAGCAAGCTCGCCGCGCTCGGTCAGATGGCGGCGGGCATCACCCATGAATTGAATCAGCCGCTCGCCGCGCTGCGCGCGTTTTCCGACAACACGCGCGTGCTGCTCGAGCGCGGCGAGGAAGCCTCGGCGCGCGAGAACCTCGAAGCGATCGCGTCGCTGACCGAGCGCATGGGCAAGATCACGAATCAGCTGAAGCTTTTCGTCGGGCGCGCGCAGCCGCGCAATGCACGGGCGCCGGTGGCGCGCGCGCTGCGCAATGCACTCAATGTGCTGCAAAAGCGGCTGCAGCAGGTCGCGCTGGAAGTGACAGTGACCGTTCCCGACGAGAAAACGCAGCCGGAATCCGAAGCCGGGGCCCAGGGCCTTCCCAACGCGGGGCGCGAGCGGAACGCCGCCCGGCCGATCGCGGCCCGGCCGATCGCCGCCCGACCGATCATGGCCCAGCCGACCGTGGCCCAGCCGACCGTGGCCCAGCCGACCGTAACCCGGCCGACCGTAACCCGGCCGATCGACCTGCAAACCGAGCACCCGGCGCTCGTCGCTTACTGCGACGACTTGCGCCTCGAGCAGGCGCTCATCAACCTCATCGGCAACGCGCTCGATGCCGTGAGCGGCGTTGCCCATCCGCGCATCGAGATCGATATCGATGCATCGGAGGCATCGGAGGCATCGCTTGCCGTCACCGTGCGCGACAACGGTCCCGGCATCGCGCCCGATGCGCTGCCGCGGCTTTTCGAACCGTTTTTCACGACCAAGGAAATGGGCCAGGGGCTGGGGCTTGGGCTGGCGATCGCGTCGTCGATCGCACGCGATTGCGGCGGCTCGCTTGCCGCGCGCAACGAGCCGGGCGGCGGAGCGGCGTTCGTGCTGACCTTGCGCCGCGCCGGCATCGGGGCAGCACAGCACTCTGACACCTTGCCGCAATAGCGGTATCGCGAGATGCTTTATGCTTTTTCCGGCACCGGCATGAGAGCGACGGCAACGATGACAGACAGCCTGCAAGTGATTTTTATCGAGGATGACGAGCTCGTGCGCCGCGCGAGCGTGCAGAGCCTGCAGCTCGCCGGGTTTGCCGTGACGGGCTATGCCTCGGTCGAAGCGGCGCGGCCCGCGCTTGCCGGCGCGTTGGGCGATGCGTGTGCCGGCGTCGTCGTGAGCGATGTCCGGCTGCCCGGCGCGAGCGGCCTCGATCTGCTTGCCGAATGCCGGGAGGGCGCGCCCGAGCTTCCCGTCATTCTCGTGACCGGGCACGGCGATATTTCCATGGCCGTGCAGGCGATGCGCGACGGCGCCTACGACTTCGTCGAAAAGCCGTTCGCCGCCGAGCGGCTTATCGAAACGGTGCGCCGCGCGCTCGAGCGCCGACGCCTCATGCTTGAAAACCTCGCCTTGCGCCGGGAGTTGGCCGAGCGCGACGCGATTGTGCCGCGCATCATCGGCCGCAGTCCGGCGATCGGGCAGGTGCGGCGCCTCATTGCGAACGTCGCGCCGACTGACGCCCCTGTGCTGATCAACGGCGATACGGGCGCAGGCAAGGAGTTGATCGCGCGTAGCCTTCACGAGCTGTCGCCGCGCAGCGCCAAGCCGTTCGTCGCCGTCAATTGCGCCGCACTGCCCGAGCCGATGTTCGAATCGGAGATGTTCGGCCACGAGCCCGGCGCTTTCACCGGTGCGGCGAAACGCCGCGTCGGGAAGATCGAGCACGCGTCGGGCGGGACGCTTTTTCTCGACGAGATCGAAAGCATGCCGCTGGCTTTGCAAGTGAAACTGCTGCGCGTGCTTCAGGAAGGCGTGCTCGAGCGGCTGGGCTCGAACCAGCCGGTGCGCGTGAATTGTCGCGTGGTCGCGGCGGCGAAGGGCGATATGGCCGACCATGTCGCGGCCGGGACGTTCAGGCGCGACCTGCTCTATCGGCTGAACGTCGTGACGATCGCGCTGCCGCCGCTAGCGGAGCGCCGCGAGGACATCGTGCCGCTTTTCGAGCACTTCGTCCTCGATGCGGCCGTGCGGTACGAGCGGGCTGCGCCGGTCTTGACCGATCGGCAGCGCGCAAGCCTTAGCGAGCGCGACTGGCCCGGCAACGTGCGCGAGCTGCGCAACGCGGCCGACCGCTTCGTGCTCGGCATTACGGAGCTTTCCCCAGGAGCAGGGGATGGGGCGGGCGCGGGGCTTGCCGCTTCGGTACGAACGTTGAAGGAGCGTGTCGAGGCGTTCGAACGCGTGGAGATTGCCGAGGCACTCGAGCAGGCGGGCGGGTCGGTTGCTGCGGCGGCCGACCAATTGCAGATCGGCAAGGCGACACTTTACGAGAAGATCAAACGATACGGCCTCGCGGAACGCAGCGAGGCCGGCAAGGAGACGGATTGACGTCCTCCCGCCCTCAGCCTACGGCCGCCGCGCTCGGCGCGGAAAGGGCGGGGATTCCTCCAGCGAGACGGTCACGTCCGACCGCGAGAATGTTCCGAGCCGCGTTGCGGTCACGATCGTGGCTTGTGCCGCATGCACTGCATGTCCATTCTCTTATTCCAAGACCTGCGACACCTTTCGGCCCCGTGCGAGAACCACAGCACGAACAGGTTTGGGAGGAAAACGCTTCATCGACTTCATCGAACCATACGCCTGCGTCAGCGCACTTGTACTGCAGCATGGTC
>DASZGN010000296.1:0-1766 GCA_035938775.1 Trinickia sp. | reverse complement strand
GCGATCATCTTCTCCGACTACATCTTGACCCTCGATGGGGTGCTCGCCGCCATGCCGCCCGATGAAGGCCGCGCGGCGGCCGCACGGCTTGGCGCGCAGACGCAGCCGCCCGAACAAGTTATATCGAAGCTGTCCTCCTCGCATTCACTCGGCTTTTTCCGGGCGTATCAGCGAAACGTATTTCTCGACGCATTGCGGCGCTACCTGCCGCCGGATATTCAGGTGCGATGGCAGTCGGGTGACGACGAGCGGATGTGGATACGTGTGCATGTCGCCGGTGCGCCGCGCTGGATTGCATTGCCGATGAGCGAAGACGTACAGGCGAGCGGCCTGGTTGCCGCGCTCGTTTTGTCGACGGCCTGCGCATTGCTCGCGGCACTGACGGGTTATCTGATCCAATTGCACATCAACCGTCCGCTACAGGACCTGGCGCGCGCGGCGCGCAACGTGAGCGCCGGTGAATCCGCAGCGCAGTTGCCCACGAACGGGCCAACGGAAATCGCGGCGGTAAGCGGCGCGTTCAATCAGATGACGCAAGCGTTGCAGCAAGCAGAGGCGACGCGCGCACTGATGCTGGCCGGCGTGTCGCACGACATCCGCACGCCGCTCACGAAGCTGCGTCTTGCGATGGCGATGGCGATTCCGCGCGGCAGCGACGACACCTTTGTAGCATCGGTGGAAGGCTATCTTGATCAGATCGACACCATCCTTCAACAGTTCATGGACTACGCGGGCAGCGGTGAGCGCGAGCTCCCGCAGCCCGGCGATCTCAATGCGCTCGTCAGTCAGCTCGCCGCGGATTTCGCGGGGCTGGGGCATGAATTCGAGTTGTCGCTTAGTGACTTGCCTGTGTTTGCCTTCAGGCCGGTGAGCTTGATGCGGCTATTGATGAACTTGATGCAAAACGCGGTTGTGTACGGACGAAGCGGGTTTTTCGTGCGGACATGGGCTGAAGGCAATACGGCGTATGTAGCCGTATGCGATCGCGGCAGCGGCATCGGTGCGGAAGAACTGGAGCAGCTCAAGGCGCCTTTCAGCCGCGGCAAAAACGCGCGCAGTCATTCGGGCGGTACGGGCCTCGGGCTTGCGATTGTCGAACGCATTGCGCGCTTGCACGGTGGATCGTTGCAGTTTCGCGCGCGAGAGGGGGGCGGTCTTGAAGCGATTGTGACGTTGGCGATGGATCGGGCTTTGTAGTTGCTGAGGCGGGGCGGCATGGCCTGCCGCCCGCACGATCTCGCCACATGACCGCGATTGCCATGACGGAGCATGTCCAGGGCGCCTTGCGCCGTCTCCGGAGTCCCGACGCAAGTCGTCTATCAGCTCAACGCCGAAGACGGTGGCTCCGACAAAGCCGAGTGTTCCGCAACCCGATCAGATGAACTGATCGATCAGTAAAATCAATCTATTTTACATTCGTCTCGAAAGATACGACGCTATCAGTCGAAAACGCATGACGGCGAACGCGGGCTCGCTCGTCGACGAGTGCCCATGACACTTCCTCGCGGCTCGTGTTTGCATCGGCGATAAGGGCCGACGGCGACACACCGGGCATCGTCGTCGCCCCCGGACTCGCTGGTCGCGCCAACTCGCCCTTCGGGCGACCCTTACCAACAGGTTAAAGATGAACGTTCCTTGCAGCTTGCGCAATGACGCGCCGCGACGCCGCCGGCGCGCTTTCCGGCGTGTCATGGAAGGTTGCGCGTTGGGGCCAGACTACCGCAAGCCGACAATCGATAGGCCCACAAGCTTCAAGGAGGGCGTCG
>DASZGN010000295.1:0-9524 GCA_035938775.1 Trinickia sp. | reverse complement strand
CGTTCAAGCCGGAACGCGATGGCCTGTTTTGCGCCAAGATTTTTGGCCCGATCAAGGACTACGAGTGCCTGTGCGGCAAGTACAAGCGCCTGAAGCATCGCGGCGTGATCTGCGAGAAGTGCGGTGTCGAAGTGACGCTCGCCAAGGTGCGCCGCGAGCGCATGGGTCACATCGAACTCGCCTCGCCCGTTGCGCACATCTGGTTCTTGAAGTCGCTGCCGTCGCGTCTGGGCATGGTGCTCGACATGACGCTGCGCGACATCGAGCGCGTGCTGTACTTCGAAGCGTATGTGGTGATCGATCCGGGCATGACGCCGCTCAAAGCGCGCCAGATCATGACCGAGGAGGATTACTACAACAAGGTGGAAGAGTACGGCGACGAATTCCGTGCCGAGATGGGCGCGGAAGGCGTGCGTGAGCTGCTGCGCGCAATCAATATCGACGAGCAGGTCGAACTGCTGCGCACGGAACTCAAGAACACCGGCTCCGAAGCGAAGATCAAGAAGTACGCGAAGCGCCTGAAGGTCCTCGAGGCATTCCAGCGCTCGGGCATCAAGCCCGAGTGGATGGTGCTCGAAGTGCTGCCGGTGCTGCCGCCCGAGCTGCGTCCGCTCGTGCCGCTCGACGGCGGCCGTTTTGCCACCTCGGACCTGAACGACCTCTATCGCCGCGTGATCAACCGTAACAACCGGTTGAAGCGTCTGCTCGAGCTGAAGGCGCCTGAAATCATCGTCCGCAACGAAAAGCGGATGCTGCAGGAGGCCGTCGACTCGCTGCTCGACAACGGCCGTCGCGGCAAGGCCATGACGGGTGCGAACAAGCGTCCGCTGAAGTCGCTTGCCGACATGATCAAGGGTAAGGGCGGTCGCTTCCGTCAGAACCTGCTCGGCAAGCGCGTCGACTACTCCGGCCGTTCGGTCATCGTGGTCGGCCCGACGCTGAAGCTGCACCAGTGCGGTCTGCCGAAGCTGATGGCGCTCGAGCTCTTCAAGCCGTTCATCTTCAACAAGCTTGAAGTGATGGGCGTTGCCACGACCATCAAGGCGGCGAAGAAGGAAGTCGAGAACCAGACGCCCGTCGTCTGGGACATTCTCGAAGAGGTGATTCGCGAGCACCCGGTGATGCTGAACCGCGCGCCGACGCTGCACCGCCTCGGCATCCAGGCGTTCGAGCCCGTGCTGATCGAAGGCAAGGCGATTCAGCTGCACCCGCTCGTTTGCGCGGCGTTCAACGCCGACTTCGACGGCGACCAGATGGCCGTTCACGTGCCGCTGTCGCTCGAAGCGCAGATGGAAGCACGCACGCTGATGCTTGCGTCGAACAACGTGCTGTTCCCGGCTAACGGCGATCCGTCGATCGTGCCGTCGCAGGATATCGTGCTCGGCCTTTACTACGCGACGCGCGAAGCCGTCAACGGCAAGGGCGAGGGCATGAGCTTCACGGGCGTGTCCGAAGTTCTGCGTGCGTACGAGAACAAGGAAGTCGAGCTCGCCTCGCGTGTCAACGTGCGCATCACCGAAATGGTGGCGAACGAAGATACCTCCGAAGGCGCGCCGAAGTTCGTGCCGAAGATCTCGCTCTACGCGACGACGGTCGGCCGCTCGATCCTTTCGGAAATCCTGCCGCCAGGCCTGCCGTTCTCGGTGCTCAACAAGCCGCTCAAGAAGAAGGAAATCTCGCGCCTCATCAATACGGCGTTCCGCCGCTGCGGGCTGCGCGAGACGGTCATTTTCGCTGACCAGCTGATGCAGTCGGGCTTCCGGCTGGCCACCCGCGCAGGCATTTCGATTTGCGTCGACGACATGCTCGTGCCGCCGCAGAAGGAAGTGATCGTCGGCGATGCGGCGAAGAAGGTGAAGGAGTACGACCGTCAGTACATGTCGGGTCTCGTCACCGCGCAAGAGCGCTACAACAACGTGGTCGACATCTGGTCGGCAACGTCGGAAGCGGTCGGCAAGGCGATGATGGAGCAGCTTTCGACCGAACCGGTGATCGACCGCGACGGCAAGGAAGTGCGCCAGGAATCGTTCAACTCGATCTACATGATGGCCGACTCGGGTGCCCGTGGCTCGGCGGTGCAGATCCGCCAGCTGGCCGGCATGCGGGGGCTGATGGCGAAGCCGGACGGCTCGATCATCGAGACGCCGATTACGGCGAACTTCCGCGAAGGCCTGAACGTGCTGCAGTACTTCATCTCCACGCACGGCGCGCGTAAGGGTCTGGCCGATACGGCGTTGAAGACGGCGAACTCGGGCTACCTCACGCGTCGTCTCGTCGACGTGACGCAGGATCTCGTTGTCGTGGAAGACGATTGCAACACGGGCAACGGCGTGGCGATGAAGGCGCTCGTCGAAGGCGGTGAAGTCGTCGAAGCGCTGCGCGACCGTATTCTCGGCCGCGTGGCCACGGCGGACGTCGTCAATCCCGAATCGCAGGAGACGCTGTACGAAGCCGGCACGCTGCTCGATGAAGTGGCGGTTGAAGAGATCGAGCGCCTCGGCAT
This sequence comes from Trinickia sp., assembly GCA_035938775.1. Taxonomy (GTDB): domain Bacteria; phylum Pseudomonadota; class Gammaproteobacteria; order Burkholderiales; family Burkholderiaceae; genus Trinickia. Next base: position 7,021 of record DASZGN010000295.1, on the reverse strand, counting down.
CGACGAAGTGCGCGTGCGCACGCCGCTTACCTGCGAGACGCGTTACGGCCTGTGTGCCGCGTGCTACGGCCGCGACCTCGGCCGCGGCTCGCTCGTGAACGTCGGCGAAGCGGTTGGCGTGATCGCCGCGCAGTCGATCGGCGAACCGGGCACGCAGCTCACGATGCGTACGTTCCACATCGGTGGCGCGGCATCGCGTGCGGCGGTGGCGTCGTCGGTCGAAGCGAAGAGCAACGGTACCGTGCGCTTCACGGCGACGATGCGCTACGTGACGAACGCGAAGGGCGAGCAGATCGTCATCTCGCGCTCGGGCGAAGCGATGATCACCGACGATCACGGCCGCGAGCGCGAGCGCCACAAGGTGCCGTACGGCGCCACGCTCCTGCAGCTCGACGGTGCGCAGATCAAGGCGGGTACGCAGCTCGCGACGTGGGATCCGCTCACGCGTCCGATCATCACCGAATACGGCGGCACGGTGAAGTTCGAGAACGTTGAGGAAGGCGTGACGGTCGCCAAGCAGATCGACGACGTGACGGGCCTCTCGACGCTCGTCGTGATCGACGTGAAGCGCCGCGGCTCGCAGGCCAGCAAGAGCGTGCGTCCGCAGGTGAAGCTGCTCGACACGAGCGGCGAGGAAGTGAAGATCCCCGGCACCGAGCACGCGGTACAGATCGGCTTCCAGGTCGGCGCGCTGATCACGGTGAAAGACGGTCAGCAGGTGCAAGTCGGTGAAGTGCTCGCGCGTATCCCGACGGAATCGCAGAAGACGCGTGACATTACCGGCGGTCTGCCGCGTGTGGCCGAGCTCTTCGAAGCGCGTTCGCCGAAAGACGCCGGCATTCTCGCGGAAGTCACCGGTACGGTGTCGTTCGGCAAGGACACGAAGGGCAAGCAGCGTCTCGTCATCACGGACCTCGAGGGCAATCAGCACGAGTTCCTGATCGCGAAGGAAAAGCAGGTCCTGGTCCACGATGGTCAAGTCGTCAACAAGGGCGAAATGATCGTGGACGGTCCGGCCGATCCGCACGACATCCTGCGCTTGCAGGGCGTCGAGGCGCTGTCGCGCTACATCGTCGACGAAGTGCAGGACGTGTACCGTCTGCAAGGCGTGAAGATCAACGACAAGCACATCGAAGTGATCGTGCGTCAGATGCTGCGTCGCGTGCAGATCGTCGATAACGGCGATACGCGCTTCATCCCGGGCGAACAAGTCGAGCGGTCGGACATGCTCGACGAGAACGATCGGATGATCGCGGACGACAAGCGTCCGGCAACGTATGAGAACGTGCTGCTCGGTATTACGAAGGCGTCGCTGTCGACCGATTCGTTCATCTCGGCCGCATCGTTCCAGGAAACGACGCGCGTGCTGACCGAGGCGGCGATCATGGGCAAGCGCGACGATCTGCGCGGGCTGAAGGAAAACGTGATCGTCGGCCGCTTGATTCCCGCGGGCACCGGTCTTGCGTTCCACAAGGCGCGCAAGACCAAGGAGGCCGCGGATCGCGAGCGCTACGATCAGATCGCAGCCGAAGAAGCGTTCGAGTTCGGTACGCCGGAAACGCCGGAAACGCCGGAAACGCCGCCTGCCGAGCATCAGCAGCATCCGGCGGAGTAAAGATCGGGCGGCGCTTTGCGCCGCTCGAGCTTGCCGGGAAGCAGAACGTATCGAAACTGTCTTAGCGGTTTGAAGTACCGGAACCTCCGCCTCTGTGGCGGGGGTTTTCTTTTTTTAGCTGGTTTCTCTTCAGAGACCCGCTTCGCAAAGGGCGGCAAGCCGCCTGGCGAGCGACTCCGTCGGCTTTGCTTTCGTCGCAAACGACAAATCGCCATTGCGGCAATCGCGGCCTTTCGGCCGATGGGCATCGCGGACGCCCGTTGATAAAATTCGCGCTCCGACGTAACGCACGCGGTCTTTTTATCTGGAGTCGCATGTCTCGCTGTCTTGCCCTGCTGAACGAAGTCTTTGGCTATCCGGCGTTTCGCGGCTCACAGGCCGATATCGTCGAACACGTCGCAGCGGGAGGCGACTGCCTCGTTCTCATGCCGACCGGCGGCGGCAAATCGCTTTGCTATCAGATCCCGTCGCTGGTTCGCCATGAGGCCGGTTTCGGGCCGGGCATCGTCGTGTCGCCGCTGATCGCGTTGATGCAGGATCAGGTGGCGGCGTTGACCGAGGTTGGCGTCCGCGCGGCGTATCTGAACTCGACGCTCGCGCCCGCCGAGGCAGCGGCCACAGAGCGCGCGTTTTTGCGCGGTGAGCTACAACTGCTCTATGTCGCGCCCGAGCGGCTCATGACGCCGCGCTTTCTCGATCTCCTTGAGCGCGCGCGCATCGGTTTGTTCGCCATCGACGAGGCGCATTGCGTCTCTCAATGGGGGCACGATTTTCGTCCCGAGTACATGCAACTGTCTGTGCTGCACGAGCGGTTTCCGTCGGTGCCGCGCATCGCGCTTACCGCGACGGCCGATGCGATCACGCGCGATGAGATCGTCCAGCGCCTCGCGCTCGACGAAGCGCGCATCTTCGTTTCGAGTTTCGATCGGCCCAACATCCGCTATCGCATCGTCGAAAAAGACAATGCACGTGCGCAATTGCTTGATTTCATTCGTGCCGAGCATACGAATGAAGACGGCACGACCGACGCGGGTGTCGTCTATTGCCTGTCGCGGCGCAAGGTGGAAGAAACCGCCGAGTGGCTGAAGGCGCAGGGGGTGCGGGCGCTTCCCTACCACGCCGGCATGGAGTTCGAGGTCCGCCAGCGCCATCAGGAAATATTCCAGCGCGAAGAGGGCATCGTCATGTGCGCGACGATTGCGTTCGGCATGGGCATCGACAAGCCTGACGTGCGTTTCGTCGGGCACCTCGATTTGCCGAAGAGCGTCGAGGGCTACTATCAGGAAACGGGGCGCGCGGGCCGAGACGGAATGCCCGCCAACGCCTGGATGGCGTACGGACTCGGCGACGTCGTGCAGCAGCGCAAGATGATCGACGAGTCGGAAGCCGATGAGACGCACAAGCGCGTTCAGACCGGCAAGCTGGACGCGCTGCTCGGCCTCTGCGAAGCCGCGTCGTGCCGGCGGGTGCGGCTGCTCGCCTACTTCGGAGAGGCGAGCCAGCCATGCGGCAACTGCGACACCTGCCTCGAGCCACCCGCGTCCTGGGATGCAACGCGTGAGGCGCAAATGGCGCTTTCTTGCGTATTTCGCGCACAGCGTGCAAGCGGCTTTCGCTTCGGGGCGGGGCATCTGATTGACATCCTGCGCGGCAATCGGACGGAAAAGGTGCTGCAGCGCGGGCACGAAACGCTGAGCACGTTCGGTATCGGGGCAAGTCTTTCCGAGCCCGAATGGCGCGCCGTGTTTCGCCAGCTCGTGGCGTTCGGCTATCTCGCCGTCGATCACGACGGCTTTGGCGCGCTGGTTCTGACCGAGGCCAGCAAGCCCGTCCTCAAAGGCGAACAGACGGTCACACTACGCCGCTACGTCAAGCCGACGCGCACCCGCCAGGCATCGGCCCGAACGGGCGAGCGGGCCGACCCGACCGCCGGCATGGGGCCACGCGAGCGCACCCGCTGGGAGCGTCTGCGCGCCTGGCGCACGGACACCGCGAAGCGCGACGGCGTGCCGGCCTACGTCATCTTCCACGACGCGACGCTTGCCGAAATTGCCCGCACGTCGCCCGGCTGCATCGACGACTTGCGTCATATCCCAGGTATCGGGGCGCGCAAGCTCGAGCGTTTCGGCGACGAATTGCTGGAAGTTGTCGCGGCCGACTGAAATCAAGCGCTCATGTGCCCTTCGAGCCCGGCAACGTGTGCGAAGCGGCGCAACCTATTGACGCACTTGACGTTTTTGAAATATGATGCCGGGTTCCGGTTCTTGGCACATTCGGTCGAGGGGTAAACCCACGCGCGAACGGTGCGGGGCGGAAAGTTTGACGCGCATTCGTTACCCGCTTTGCCCGGTGAGCGCGATGCGCCGATTTTGATCAATTTCAGGAATTAACAATGCCAACCATCAATCAATTGGTTCGCAAAGGCCGCACGTCGGAAACGACGAAGAGCAAGAGCCCGGCCTTGCAGGACTGCCCTCAGCGTCGCGGTGTGTGCACGCGTGTGTACACCACGACGCCGAAGAAGCCGAACTCGGCACTTCGTAAAGTTGCGAAGGTGCGTCTGACGAACGGCTTCGAAGTCATTTCGTACATCGGTGGTGAAGGCCACAATTTGCAAGAGCACTCGGTCGTGCTGATTCGCGGCGGCCGTGTGAAGGACTTGCCGGGTGTGCGTTACCACATGGTCCGCGGCTCGCTGGATACCCAGGGCGTCAAGGATCGTAAGCAGGCTCGCTCGAAGTACGGCGCGAAGCGTGCGAAGGCTGGCAAGTAAGCAGCTGGAAGGTATTTAAAGGCGGTGGTGCCGGAATTGCCGGTGCTGTCGAGTAAGTGGTCACCCGGCCAAGCTGGTTAGTCGTGATGGATGGATCGGGTTAGTTGGTGGCCGCGGAGCCGTTAGGGCTCCAACTGAAAAGTTAAAGGAACAGACATGCCGCGTCGTCGCGAAGTCCCCAAGCGGGAAGTGTTGCCGGATCCGAAGTTCGGCAACGTAGATGTAGCTAAATTCATGAACGTGCTGATGCTCTCGGGCAAGAAGTCGGTTGCCGAGCGCATCGTTTATGGCGCTTTCGAGCAGATCCAGACCAAGGGTGGCAAGGACCCGCTGGAAGTGTTCACTGTGGCGCTCAACAACGTGAAGCCGGTGGTGGAAGTGAAGAGCCGCCGGGTTGGTGGTGCGAACTATCAGGTTCCGGTCGAAGTGCGTCCGTCGCGTCGTATGGCATTGGCGATGCGTTGGTTGCGGGAGGCCGCGAAAAAGCGTAGCGAAAAATCGATGGCATTGCGTCTCGCCGGCGAGCTGAGCGAAGCAGCGGAAGGTCGCGGCGGCGCGATGAAGAAGCGCGACGAAGTGCACCGGATGGCGGAAGCCAACAAGGCGTTCTCGCATTTCCGTTTCTAAGCCTTCGTCCCAGGTCTTAAGCGGAAATAAATTCCGGGCGGGTGCGCTTATCGGCGCCTCGCCCGTTTGTGTTAGGGCGTGAAGACTTCTCGATGCCTTCGCGTCTATCCCCATAGAGGATCAAAGTGGCTCGTAAGACACCTATCGAGCGCTACCGCAACATCGGTATTAGCGCTCACATCGACGCCGGCAAGACGACGACGACCGAGCGCATTCTGTTTTACACCGGCGTGAACCACAAGATCGGTGAAGTGCACGACGGCGCGGCAACCATGGACTGGATGGAGCAGGAGCAAGAGCGTGGCATCACGATCACGTCCGCTGCCACCACCGCCTTCTGGAAGGGCATGGGCGGCAACTATCCGGAACACCGCATCAACATCATCGACACCCCGGGCCACGTCGACTTCACGATCGAAGTCGAGCGCTCGATGCGCGTGCTCGACGGCGCCTGCATGGTCTATTGCGCCGTGGGTGGCGTGCAGCCGCAGTCCGAAACCGTGTGGCGCCAGGCTAACAAGTACAAGGTGCCGCGCCTCGCGTTCGTCAACAAGATGGACCGTACGGGTGCGAACTTCTTCAAGGTCTATGACCAGTTGAAGACCCGTCTGAAGGCGAATCCGGTTCCGGTCGTCGTGCCGATCGGCTCGGAAGAGAACTTCAAGGGCGTCGTCGATCTGCTGAAGATGAAAGCGATCATTTGGGACGAAGCGTCCCAAGGCACGAAGTTCGACTACATCGACATTCCGGCTGAGCTCGTCGACACGTGCAACGAGTGGCGCGAGAAGATGATCGAATCGGCCGCTGAAGCGAGCGAAGAGCTGATGGAAAAGTACCTCGGCGGCGAAACGCTCACCGAGGCCGAAATCGTCAAGGCGCTGCGTGACCGCACGATCGCCTGCGAAATCCAGCCGATGCTCTGCGGCACCGCGTTCAAGAACAAGGGCGTGCAGCGCATGCTCGACGCCGTGATCGACTTCCTGCCGTCGCCGGTCGACATCCCGCCGGTCAAGGGCGAGCTGGAGAACGGTGATTCGGCCGAGCGCATGGCGTCGGACGAAGAGAAATTCTCGGCACTCGCATTCAAGATCATGACGGACCCGTTCGTCGGTCAGCTGATCTTCTTCCGCGTGTATTCGGGTGTCATCAATTCGGGCGAAACGGTGCTCAATTCGACCAAGGACAAGAAGGAGCGTCTTGGTCGGATTCTGCAAATGCACGCGAACCAGCGCGAGGAAATCAAGGAAGTGCGCGCGGGCGACATCGCGGCTGCGGTCGGCCTGAAGGAGGCCACGACGGGCGATACGCTGTGCGATCCGCAACATCCGATCGTGCTCGAGCGCATGGTGTTCCCGGAGCCGGTGATTTCGCAGGCTGTCGAGCCGAAGACGAAACCCGACCAGGAAAAGATGGGCCTCGCACTCAACCGTCTCGCGCAGGAAGATCCTTCGTTCCGCGTGCAAACGGACGAAGAGTCGGGCCAGACGATCATCTCGGGCATGGGCGAGCTGCACCTGGAAATTCTCGTCGATCGCATGAAGCGCGAATTTGGCGTCGAAGCGACGGTCGGCAAGCCGCAGGTGGCATATCGCGAAACGATCCGCAGCAAGGCGACGGACGTCGAAGGCAAGTTCGTCAAGCAATCGGGTGGTCGCGGCCAATACGGTCATGCCGTCATCACCCTTGAGCCGAACGAGCAAGGCAAGGGCTACGAGTTCCTCGACGAGATCAAGGGTGGCGTGATTCCGCGCGAATACATCCCGGCGGTCGACAAGGGTATTCAGGAAACGCTGAAGAGCGGCGTGCTCGCGGGCTTCCCGGTCGTCGACGTGAAGGTGCACCTGACGTTCGGTTCGTACCACGATGTGGACTCGAACGAAAACGCGTTCCGTATGGCCGGCTCGATGGCCTTCAAGGACGCGATGCGCAAGGCGACCCCCGTCATCCTCGAGCCGATGATGGCCGTGGAAGTGGAAACGCCGGAAGACTACATGGGCAATGTGATG
>DASZGN010000294.1:0-14577 GCA_035938775.1 Trinickia sp. | reverse complement strand
GAGCAACCGGCCGAATAGCGTCGCGCCGTTGGCCGCGATAAAGAGGCCGCGGGCAATGAGCGCGACGTAGAGCACGAGCAGCACGAGTTCGCCGGCAAGCCCGAACTCCTCGGAAAACACGGCGAAGATGAAGTCGGTGTGCTTCTCGGGGATGAAATCGAGGTGGGCCTGCGTGCCCTTCAACCAGCCCTTGCCGATCGGGCCGCCCGAGCCGATGGCGATGACCGCCTGGATGGTGTGAAAGCCCTTGCCGAGCGGATCGGAGGTCGGATCGAGCAGCGTGCAGATGCGGTGCTTCTGATAGTCATGCATCAGCGGCCACTGCACTTCGGGTTGACAGATCTTGTCCTGAAATGCGGCGATCGAGCCGGCGGCGATGACGACGGCGACGAGCACCGGCACGATGAGCCTGAACGACAGACCAGCGAAATAGATGACGAACAAACCCGACGCGAACACGAGCACGGCCGTTCCGAGATCGGGTTGTTTTGCGATCAGCCCGACGGGCAGCATCAGAATTGCGAAGCCGACGACGAAGTCGTACCAGCGCATGCCGGTTTCGCGCTTCTGGTAGTACCACGCGAGCATCAGCGGCGTGGCGATCTTCAAAATCTCCGACGGCTGAATGACGACGCCGACGTTGATCCAGCGCTTGGCCCCCTTCTTCGTGATGCCGAAGACTGCTACGGCGACGAGCAGTGCGACCCCGAACGTGTAGAGCGGCACTGCGAAGCGCATGAGCGTCGTGGGCGACACGTTCGCGAGCCCCCACATCAGCGCGAACGCCAGCAGGATATTGCGCAGCTGGTCCTCCACGCGGCCCGGCACGTCGAGACTTGCACTGTAAAGCGTGACGATGCCGACACACAGCAGCAGAAACACCGTCAGCGCGAGCGGACGGTCGAAACCCACGAACATCTTCTTGAGGCGTTCGAGCCAGGCGCGCTTGTCGAAGTGCATGCCTTTCTCCGTTAATCGTCGGCGGTGCCGGACACGGCCGGCGTGGCGGGCGCGGCGTTGGGCGCTTGTGCGCCGCTGCGCGTGGGAGGGAGCGCTTCGCGTTGCGTTGCGCCGTTCGATGTGGGCGGCTTGGGTGACGGCGCCGCGCTGACGACGGGCGCCAAAGCGCCGGGCGTCGACGCACCGGGCGTCGATACGCCGGGCGTCGATACGCCGGGCACCGCCGCGCTAGCGGTAGCGGTCGCCCCCGCTATATGCGACGCCCCTTGCCTGATCGCTTGCGTCGCGCTTGCCGGGCCGTAAGCGGCGACGCCCGACGCGGTGGTACTCGTTGCAGCGCCGCCTGCCGAGACCGGCTGCGGGGCTGACGCGGCCGGCACCACGGGCATCGGCAGCGTTTTGAAGCCCGCCGCGACTTTCACGGGCTGCGGCACAGCCTGCGCGACGACGGCCGATGCTCCGGGCGTCGTTACGCCGGGCGTCGCTACGCCGGGCGTCGCTACGCCGGGCGTCGCTACGCCGGGCGTCGAGGCCCCGATCGCGGCTTGCGATGCGCCGGGCGCCGAAGCCCCGACCGCCGCCCCCGCGACCGCTTGTGTTCCCGACGCCGCCGGCACCGTCGATGCCACGGCTGAAGCCGCCGACGCGCCCGAGGCCGAGGCCGACGCCGCCGACCCGCCCGAGGCCGCCGCCGCGACAGCCGCCGCAAGCGCCCCCGGCTTGTTGCGCTCAACCAGGTAGTAATCGAGCACGCGCCGCACGATGGGTGCGGCCACGCTCGCCCCCCAGCCGCCGTTTTCGACGATCAGCGCGACGGCGATTTGCGGATGATCGGCCGGTGCGAACGCAATGAACAGCGAGTGGTCGCGCAGATGCTCGGCGAGCGCGCCGCCGTGATATTTCGCTCCCTGCAGCGAGAACACCTGCGCTGTGCCGGTCTTGCCCCCAACCGTGTACTGCGCATTGCGAAACGCCAGATACGCGGTGCCCGACTGATTGCTCGTCACGTCGATCATGCCGTGTTTGATGACATCGATGTCCTTCTGGCTTACGTCGATGCGCCCGCTTTCGCTCGGCACCGTGGCGCGCATTTCGCGCGTCATCGGGTTTTCGATTTGCTTCACGAGGTGCGGCTTCATGACGACGCCGTCGTTTGCGAGGGTCGCCGTCGCGTGTGCGAGTTGCAGCATCGTGTACGAGTTATAGCCCTGCCCGATGCCGAGGCTGATCGTTTCGCCCTCGTACCAGCGCTGCTGTTCGGGCTTGCGATAGACTCGTTTTTTCCAGTCCGTGGACGGCAGCACGCCGCGCACCTCGCCCGCGATGTCGATGCCGGTGATCTGCCCGAAGCCCCAGGGCTTCATGAAGTTGGCGATTGCGTTGACGCCGAGATCGTGCGCGAGCATGTAGAAGTACGTGTCGTTCGACACCATGATCGCGCGGTTCATGTCGACCCAGCCTTGGCCTTGCGGCACGTCGTTGCGGAACGTATGGCCGCCGAACGTGTAGAAGCCCGGATCGTGAAAGCCCCATTCGGGCGTGCGTTTTTTCAGCGTGAGCGCGGCGAGCGCCATGAACGGCTTGTAGGTCGAGCCTGGCGGATAGGCGCTGCGCAGCGGCCGGTTCAGGAGCGGGTGATCGGGCGAGTTGTTGAGCTCGTCCCACGTCGGCTGGTCGATGCCGTCGACGAACGCGTTCGGATCGAAGCTCGGCGCCGAGACGAACGCGAGCACATCGCCCGTCGCGGGCTCGATCGCGACGAGCGCGCCGCGCCGTCCCGCGAACGATTGCTCGGCCACTTCCTGCAAGCCGATATCGAGCGACAGCACAAGATTGTTGCCCGGCGTCGCCTGCGTGCGCGACATGGTGCGCACCGGCCGCCCGCCCGCCGTCACCTCGACTTCCTCGAAGCCGGTGAGCCCGTGAAGCTCGGTTTCGTAGCTTTGCTCGACGCCGATTTTGCCGATGTAGTCGGTGCCCTTGTAGTTGTTCGCATCGATCCGCGGATCATAGTGATCCGAGTCCTTATCGTTCTCGTCGCTGATCTCGTCGATGCGCTCCTGGTCGCGCTGCGAAATCCGTCCGATGTAGCCGATCACGTGCGCGGCCGTCGTACCGAGCGGATATTGGCGAAAGAGCCGAGCGCGCACATCGACGCCCGGAAAGCGAAAACGCTGCGCGGTGAAGCGCGCGACTTCCTCGTCGGTCAGGCGCGTGCGGATCGGCAGGCTCTCGAAGTTTTTCGAATCCTCGAGCAGCTTCTTGAAGCGGCGGCGATCGCGCGCATCGATGGTAATAACGCTCGAGAGCTTCTCGATCACGCTATCCATCGGACCGTCGAGCTTCGACGGCGTGATTTCGAGCGTATAAGCCGAATAGTTGCGCGCGAGCACGACCCCGTTGCGGTCGGTGATGATGCCGCGGTTCGGCACGATCGGCGCGACCGAGATGCGGTTCTCTTCGGCTTGCAGCGAGTACTTGCTGTAATGCCACACCTGCAGGAACAGAAAGCGCAGCACCAAGAGGCCGAAGCAGACGAGCACGAAGAGCCCCGCGGCCGCGACGCGCACGCGGAAGTTCGATAGCTGCTGCTGGGTGTTCTTGAATTCGGTCATGTTTCGCGCGGAGGCGCGCTCAGATGGGCCGCGTGTCGTCGGGGTCGGCCGGCCGGCGCTGAGGCATCAAAAGCAGCGTGCAGGCGAGCGGCCACAGCGCGGCTTCGACGAAACCGTGTACAAGATAGCTCCAGCCGGGGAATGCGGCGCCCATCAGCAAGCGGGTCGTGAACGGGACAAGCTGCGCAATGACGAGCAGCGGTGCGACGGCGAGCATCTGAAGGCCGCGCGGCATCCAGAGTACGCGCCGGTGGATCGTGATCGCGCCGTACGAGAGCAGCGTATAGGCGAGCGCGTGCTCGCCGAGCAGGCTCGCGTCGTGAACGTCCATCAGCAGGCCGAGAAAAAAGGCGACACCCATGCCGACCTTGCGCGGCTGATGCACGTTCCAGAACAGCAGCACGAGCGCGACGAAATCCGGCACGCCGACGAGCCGCCCCCACGGCATCAGATTCAGCAGGAACGCCGCGGCCAGGCTGAACACGATGAAGTACGGGTTCACCGGCAGCAAGATGTACTGCGGACGGTTCATCAGTGCGCTCCCGACGCGGCGCGCGGCAGAGCCGCGACTTTGGGCTGGCCCATTGTGGGCTGGCCCATTGTGGGCTGGCCCATCGTGGGCTGGCCCATTTGGGGCTGGGCGAGCGCCGCGGAGGCTGCGGCGGCCTTATCGCCAGATTTATCGGCAGTTTTCGCCGCGGCTTTATCGCCAACCTTTTCCGCGCCCGCGTCCTTACCCTTTTCCGCGACCTTGCTCGTGCTCTGCTCCGTGCCCTTTTCGGCGCCCTTTTCGGCGCTCTTTTCAGCGCTCGTTTCCGTGCCCTTGTCGCCGCTTTTCTCCGCGTTCTTCGCCGCCTTCTTTGCCTTGGCGTCTTTCGGCTGCGAGGCCGCCACCGGCTCCTCGGGGCGCGGCGGCACGTTGCTTTGGTAGTGGATCACGAGCACGGCGCGTGCGCCGCGCACGGCTGCCACCGGCACGCAGACGACCCGCGCGAACGCCGTGTCGGCCTGCTTGTCGACGCGCACGACCTTCGCCACGGGCAGACCCTGGGGGTAGACGCCGTCGAGGCCGCTCGTCACGAGTTCGTCGCCGGCTACGAGATCGGCGCTGGTCGGCACGAAGCGCAGCTCGAGCATGTCGCCGTGCGGGGTGCCGTAGACGATGCTGCGCAAGCCGGTGCGGACCACTTCCACGGGCACCGCTTGATCCTTGTCGGTGAGCAGCGTGACTTCGGATTGCATCGGAAAAACACGCGTGACCTGGCCGATCATGCCGTCTTCGCTGACGACGGGCGAACCGTTCTGGACACCTTGCTGCGAGCCGCGCCCGATCACGACCTTCTGGGTGAACGGATCGCGCGTATCGTACTGAATCTCGGCCGGAGTCGATTGCGTGCTCGCGTTTCGCGCGAGATCGAGAAGGGCGCGCAGATGGGTGTTTTCGGCGGTGAGGGTGGCGACCTGTCCTGCCTGCTGCGAAAGCTGCAGGTTCTTCGCGGCGAGCTTTTGATTGTCGCGGCGCAGCGTGGTGTTGGTGACGACGGAATCGGTCGCGCCGACGACGATGTCGCGCGGCACGAGTGCCGCGCGTTGCAACGGGTAGAGCCCCGCGTCGAGAACGGCTCGCACGATCTCGAGCGTCTTGAAGCGCGCATCGGAAATCAAGAGCGCGAGCGCGACGACGACAAAGAAGACGAGCCGCGCGAGCGCGGACGGGCCTTGCTTGAACAGAGGCGGCGGACTGTATTCCATGGTCGACGCCGAAGGCGTTAGGGTTGGCGGACGGCGGCGCGCGCTTTAGCAGGCCGAATGCGCCGCACGCGCCGCGCTTGGCCGGCCCGCCGCGGCCATCACTCGTACGAGAAGATGCTGCCGAGCTTGTCCATGCGCTCGAGGGCCATGCCCGAGCCGCGGACGACGCAGGTCAGCGGGTCTTCGGCGACGAGCACGGGCAGGCCCGTTTCTTCCGCGAGCAGACGGTCGAGATCGCGCAGCAGCGCACCGCCGCCCGTGAGCATCATGCCGCGTTCGGCGATGTCGGCGCCGAGTTCGGGCGGCGTTTGCTCGAGTGCGATCTTGACCGACGACACGATCTGGTTGAGCGGATCGGTGAGCGCCTCGAGGATTTCGTTGCTCGAGATCGTGAAGCTGCGCGGAATGCCTTCCGAAAGGTTGCGCCCCTTTACTTCCATTTCCTTGACTTCCGAGCCAGGGAAGGCCGAGCCGATTTCCTTCTTGATGGCTTCGGCCGTTTGCTCGCCGATCAGCATGCCGTAGTTGCGGCGGATGTAGTTGACGATCGCTTCATCGAACTTGTCGCCGCCCACGCGCACCGAGCCCTTGTAGACGATGCCGCCGAGCGAGATCACGCCGACTTCGGTCGTGCCGCCGCCGATGTCGACGACCATCGAGCCCGTCGCTTCCGAAACCGGCAGGCCGGCGCCGATCGCCGCGGCCATCGGCTCTTCGATCAGGTACACCTGCGAGGCGCCGGCGCCGTGCGCGGCTTCCTTGATCGCGCGGCGCTCGACTTGCGTCGAGCCGCACGGCACGCAAATGATGATGCGCGGCGACGGCGAGAACATGCGCGATTCGTGCGCCGTTTTGATGAACTGCTTGATCATCTGCTCGGTGACGGTGAAGTCGGCGATGACGCCGTCTTTCATCGGGCGGATCGCCTCGATGTTGCCCGGGACCTTGCCGAGCATCTGCTTCGCTTCACGACCGACTGCCTGAATGGTTTTCTTGCCGTTGGGGCCACCTTCCTGACGGATCGAGACGACCGAGGGTTCATCGAGTACGATGCCTTTGCCGCGCATGTAGATGAGGGTGTTGGCGGTGCCGAGGTCGATCGCCAGATCGTTCGAGAAGTAGCTGCGCAAAAAGCCGAACATGAAATTCCTGTCTCGGGGAGAGGCCAGGCTTAGCGCCACGCGCGCCGCCTGGCAGCGGACAAAATAAAAGCTTCGTGATCGGACGTGAGCGGCCGCCCCGATGAGCGCGCCGCGACGCGAGCGCGAAGCTGCGATGAATTCGACCGGAAGCCACGACAGGTGCGGGCGGCAGCCTGGATCAGCGCCAAAAGCCCCGCGCAGGGCGTCCGGAATTACTTCGAGCGCGTAATGATACCTTATAATTTCGACGAATAAACAGCATATAGGCGGTCCTTTTTGCCGTCGCCGGCCCGTTGTTTGAGGGTTCGATCACACGTCCTAACTCCATGGCGCGGCACTGTTTTTCCCGCCGCGCGAGAGCGCTTTTTTTTCCGGTGAGACGCATGGCTTTAACCCTGACCGATGTCAAACGCATCGCCCATCTCGCGCGGCTCGAATTGGCCGATGCCGACGCCGAGCACACGCTCGCGCAGCTCAACGAATTCTTCGGGCTCGTCGAACAGATGCAGGCTGTCGATACCGCGGGCATCGCGCCGCTCGCGCACCCGATCGAACATATCGAGGACGTGGCGCTGCGCTTGCGCGCGGATGCCGTCACCGAGGCTGTCGATCGCGACGCCTGCCAGCGCAGCGCGCCGGCCGTGCAGGAGGGCCTGTACCTCGTGCCGAAGGTGATCGAGTAACCGTCTTCAGGAAACGAACAGAACATGCATGCCAAAAGTTTGACCGAGCTCGCGAGCGCGCTCGCGGCGAAGGAAATCTCCGCCGTCGAGCTCGCGCAGCTCCATTTGAAGCGAATCGACGCGGCGCGCGAGTTGAACGCATTCGTCGAAGTCGTGCCCGAGTTGACGCTCGAAGAGGCGCGCGCCGCCGATGCTCGCATTGCCCGCGGCGTTGCCGGGCCGCTCACGGGTGTGCCGATCGCGCACAAGGACGTGTTCGTCACGCGCGGCTGGCATTCGACGGCCGGCTCGAAGATGCTCGCGGGCTACGAGAGCCCGTTCGATGCGACCGTCGTCGAGCGCCTCGCGCGCGCCGGCATGGTGACGCTCGGCAAGACCAACATGGACGAATTCGCGATGGGCTCGTCGAACGAGAACTCCGCGTTTGGCCCCGTGCGCAACCCGTGGGACACGCGGGCGGTGCCGGGCGGCTCCTCGGGCGGCTCGGCGGCGGCGGTTGCGGCGCGCCTCGCGCCGGCGGCAACGGCCACCGACACGGGCGGCTCCATCCGCCAGCCCGCGTCGTTTTCGGGCGTGACGGGCATCAAGCCCACCTACGGCCGCGTGTCGCGCTACGGGATGATCGCGTTCGCGTCGTCGCTCGACCAGGCGGGCCCGATGGCGGCGAGCGCGGCCGATTGCGCGCTTTTGCTCAACGCGATGGCGGGCTTCGACGAACGCGATTCGACGAGCCTCGCGCGCGACGATGAGGACTACACGCGCTATCTCGGCCAGCCATGGATCGATGGCGGCGCGGCGGGCAAGCCGCTCGCCGGCTTGCGCATCGGCCTGCCGAAGGAATATTTCGGCGCGGGCCTGGCCGAGGACGTGCGCGCAGCCGTCGATGCGGCATTGAAGCAGTACGAAGCGCTCGGCGCGACGCTCGTGCCGGTGTCGCTGCCGAAGACCGAGCTGTCGATCCCCGTCTACTATGTGATCGCGCCGGCCGAGGCGTCGTCGAATCTGTCGCGTTTCGACGGCGTGCGCTACGGGCATCGCGCGGCGCAATACCGCGATCTGCTCGACATGTACAAGAAGTCGCGCGCCGAAGGCTTCGGTCCCGAGGTGAAGCGCCGCATTCTCGTCGGCACCTACGTGCTCTCGCACGGCTACTACGACGCGTACTACCTGCAAGCGCAGAAGATCCGCCGCATCATCGCGCAGGACTTTCAGGAAGCCTTCAAGACCTGCGACGTGATCATGGGGCCGGTGGCGCCGTCGGTGGCATGGGACATCGGCGCGAAGGGCGACGACCCCGTGCAGATGTATCTGGCCGACATCTATACGCTGTCGGTGAGCCTTGCGGGCCTGCCCGGCATGAGCGTGCCGTGCGGCTTCGGTGCGGGCGCCTCGGCAAATCGCCCGGTCGGGCTGCAGATCATCGGCAACTATTTCAACGAAGCCCGGATGTTGCAGGTCGCGGATGCGTTCCAGCGCGCAACGGATTGGCACGCGAAAGCGCCTGCGGCAGGGGGGGCGCATGCCTCCCTTGAGGCGGCTCGGCGGGAGGTATGACTATGCAATGGGAAGTCGTAATCGGTTTTGAGACACACGCGCAGTTGTCGACCGCGTCCAAGATTTTCTCGGGCGCCTCGACACGCTTCGGCGCCGAGCCGAACACGCAGGCGTGCGTCGTCGATCTCGCGCTGCCGGGCGTGCTGCCGGTGATGAACCGGGGCGCGGTCGAGCGCGCGATCCGCTTCGGGCTGGCCGTAGGCGCGACCATTGCGCCGCGCAGCATCTTCGCGCGCAAGAATTATTTCTACCCCGATTTGCCGAAGGGCTATCAGATCAGCCAGTACGAGATACCCGTCGTGCAAGGCGGCGCGATCACGATTGCCGTGCCTGCCAACGAAAAGGCGGGCACGGCGGCTTACGAAAAGACGATCAACCTTACGCGCGCCCATCTTGAAGAGGATGCGGGCAAGTCGCTGCATGAGGATTTTGCCGGCATGACCGGCATCGACTTGAACCGCTCGGGCACCCCGCTTCTGGAAATCGTCACGGAGCCCGACATGCGCAGCGCCGCCGAAGCGGTCGCCTACGCGAAGTCGCTGCATGCGCTCGTGATGTGGCTCGGCATTTGCGATGGCAACATGCAGGAAGGATCGTTCCGCTGCGATGCGAACGTATCGGTGCGTCCCGTCGGGCAAAAAGAATACGGCACGCGCGCCGAGATCAAGAACCTCAATTCGTTCCGTTTTCTCGAAGAAGCGATTCAATACGAAGTGCGCCGCCAGATCGAATTGATCGAGGACGGCGGCACCGTCGTGCAGGAAACGCGTCTTTACGACCCGGACAAGCGCGAAACGCGCTCAATGCGCAGCAAGGAAGACGCGCACGACTACCGGTACTTCCCCGATCCCGACCTGATGCCGCTCGTCATCGACGCCGCGTGGGTCGATCGCGTGAGAGGTGACATGCCCGAGCTGCCGGCCGCGATGCAGCAGCGCTTTGTCGAGCAATACGGCGTGACGCCGTACGACGCCGCAATGCTCACGTCGAGCAAGTCGATGGCGGTGTACTTCGAGGCGGTGGTTGCGCAGGCGGGCGCCGCGCAGGCGAAGACGGCGGCGAACTGGCTGATGGGCGAAGTGTCGTCGCAGCTGAACCGCGACGGGCTCGACATCGGCGCGTCCCCCGTCTCCGCCGCGCAGCTGGCACTCGTCTTGCAGCGCATTGCCGACGGCACGATCTCGAACAAGATCGCGAAGGAAATTTTCCTTGCGATGTGGGAGGAGAAGGCCACCGACGAAGGCGCGGCAGACCGAATCATCGAAGCCAAGGGCTTGAAGCAGATTTCCGACACGGGCGCGCTCGAAGCGATCATCGACGAAGTGCTCGCGGCGAACCCGAAGTCGGTCGAGGAGTTCCGCGCCGGCAAGGAAAAGGCGTTCAACGCGCTGATCGGGCAGGCGATGAAGGCGACGAAGGGCAAGGCCAATCCGCAGCAGGTCAACGAGCTCATGAAAAAGAAGTTGTCGTGAGCGCCGCCCGGTCCCTTGCCGGAGCGAATCAGAGTAGGAAAGGCGCATGGCGAAACATCCGCATCTTGACGACTATCTGGTCCCCTTCGTCGATGGGAGCGAGAAGGTTGGTAAGTTTTCGCTGACGGACTTCGATACCGGCGCGAAGCCTTTTTCGGCCGGCTCGAAACAGGCGGATCGCGAGCGCCTGATGGAGTTCGCGGTGCGGCTCGATGAAATGCAGGAGCGCTTGCACGCGCAGCGTCGCGAGCGTGTGCTGCTCGTCTTGCAAGGCATGGACACGAGCGGCAAGGATGGCACCATTCGTGCCGTGTTTCACGAAGTCAATCCGCTCGGTTTGCGCATCGCTTCGTTCAAAGTGCCGACGCCTATTGAAACTGAGCACGACTTTCTCTGGCGCGTTCATCCGTATGCACCGGCGGCCGGCGAGCTCACGGTCTTCAACCGCAGCCACTATGAGGACGTACTCGTGCCGCGCGTGCGCGGCGAGTTGAGCGATGGCGAATTGGCACGCCGCTATCGCCATATTCGCCACTTCGAAGAGCTTCTTGCCGACTCAGGCACCGCGATCCTCAAATGCTTTCTGCACATTTCGAAGGATGAGCAGCGGCGCCGCCTGCAAGCGCGCATCGAGGACGAGACGAAGCACTGGAAGTTCGAGCTGGCGGACATCGAGGCCCGCAAGCAGTGGGACGACTACCAGACGGCCTATCGCGACGCCCTCGCCGCGACAACGACGGAGCGCGCGCCATGGTACGTGGTGCCGGCGGATTCGAAGTCGCATCGCAATCTGATGGTGGCCGCGCTGCTCTTGCGCGTGTTCGAAGGGCTGAAGCTCGAATATCCGCCCGCGAAGGAATCACTCAAAGGCATCCAGATCGTCTGAGTGAACGACGCTCGTGCGTTCGGCATCGGCGAGCGCGCGGGATCGACATCGACATCGACGACATCGACGACATCGAAACTTCGAAACTTGAATCGACTAATAAAGGAACCCCATGCTGCGTGTCATCACTGCGAACCTGAACGGTATCCGCTCCGCCGCAAAGAAAGGCTTTTTCGAATGGTTCGGCGAGCAAAGTGCTGACATCATCTGCGTACAGGAAGTCAAATGTTCGCAGGACGACATGACGCCTGAATTCCTCGCGCCGCACGACTTCACCGGCTATTTCCAGCACGCGGTGAAAAAAGGCTACAGCGGTGCGGGCCTCTACACGCGCCATCAGCCCGACGATGTGATCATCGGGTTCGGCAGCGAAGAGTTCGATCCGGAAGGGCGCTATGTGGAGGCGCGCTTCGGCAAGTTGTCGGTGGTATCCGTCTATGTGCCGTCGGGCTCGAGCGGCGAGGATCGCCAACAGGCGAAATTCCGCTTCATGGATGAGTTCATGCCGCACCTGGCCGCGCTCAGCAAAGAACGCGAAGTCATTGTTTGCGGCGACGTGAACATCGTCCATAAGGAAATCGACATCAAGAATTGGAAGAGCAACCAGAAGAACTCGGGCTGCCTGCCCGAGGAGCGCGCGTGGCTCACGAAGCTCTTCGACGAAGTCGGCTACGTGGATGTGTTTCGTACGCTCGACACCCGGGCCGAGCAGTACACGTGGTGGAGCAACCGCGGGCAGGCGTATGCGAAGAACGTCGGGTGGCGCATCGACTATCAGATCGCCACGCCCGGCATTGCCACGAAGGCGAAGCGCACGTCGATCTTTCGCGACATCAAATTCAGCGATCACGCGCCGCTTACGGTCGACTACGAGCACGAGGTGAAGTGACGCGTAGCGGCGCGTGGCCGGTTAGGGCGACGTATTGCTGCCGGCGGCCTGTGCGAAATAGGCCTGCAAGAACGCGTGTCGCGCGGCGCTCGTGTCGCTGATCGTGTCCGTGCGCGGGCCGATCGCTTGCCGCAGGAGACCCCCCGCACTTTCGCGCACGGCCGGCCACGTCGGCAGCGCGGGACCGTTCGGATTCCCCGTTTTGACGAACTGGGCTACATAGCCGGAGAAGATGCGGGCCGTCTCGCGATCCTCGGCTGTCCAGGCGAGGTACGGATCGACGCCCACGGTGCCCAGCGCGTATTCGATTTCGCTGTTGGGTGCGACGTGAGGCCGCGCTTGTGAGCCGGCTTCGCGCGACCTTTGTTCCTTTGCGTCTGACTCACGCTTTTGCGGGTGCAACTGCGTGTGCAAATAGAAGTACACGGGCGAGCTGGCGCTGTCGGTGCTGCGATGCGAGTCCATCCACCGCCAGACACCGTGGTCGACGAAGAGGTCGCCCATCAGGGCGTCGCCCGAGCGCATGACTTCCTCTTTTGAGTTGCCTGGATAGAGGGCCAGCGCGTCGTTGGCGCGCGTGTCGAACTTTCGTTGAAGCGCCTTTTGCCAATTCCAATTCGATGGCTCTTCTTTTTGCAGCAGCAACACATACTTGCCCTGGTGCGACGTTGTACCGAGCAAGAGCGGCACATCAGCTTGCGCACCGGAGGCGAAGATTGCCTCGGGGGTGTCGAGCAGGAAGTAGCCGTCCTCGATGGGCCTGAAGGGATATATTGGTTTGCCGTCCTTGCCGGTGGCGTCCAGCAGGGTTTGCGCGGGCACGGCGCGCAGTGAGGGCACCGAGCCCGCGAGGACGGCGTAGGCGAGCTTGTTGCCGATGCTCACGGCGGTGCTGCGCTTCATGAGATTCGAATTCGAGGCGGAGCCGCTTCCACCGATGGCCTGCGCGAAGAGCCCGCGCGATAACTGCGAGGCCATGTGAAGGGTGACGGAGGTGGCGCCGGCCCCGACGCCTGCGATCGTCACCCGCCGCGGATCGCCCCCAAAGCGCTCGATGTTGTCGCGCACCCAGGTGAGCGCCGCCGTTTGATCGAGCATGCCGTAATTGCCCCCTGCACCGTGCGGCGACTCGAGCGCTAGATCCGACAGCGCCAAGAAGCCGAATGCGCCCAGCCGATAATTCACGGTGATAGTGACGATGCCGCGCGCGGCCAAGCTCGCGCCGTCATAGCGCGGCTCCGAGCCGTCGCCGTAGAGGAAGCCGCCGTCATGAAACTGCACGAGCACCGGGAGCTTGGCGCTTTCGCTATGCGCGGGCGTCCACACGTTCAGGTACAGGCAGTCCTCGCTCATGCCGTTGGAACGGAACCTCATCTGAAAGGAGCCGAGCTGCATGCAGCGCGGCCCGAACTGCTTCGTCTGGCGCACGCCAGCCCATTGCGCGACCCGCTGTGGCTCTTTCCAGCGCAGCGCCCCGATGGGTGGCGCGGCATAGGGAATGCCTTTGAACGCGCGCAACTCGGTGTTGCCGGCTGAGAGCGGCGCACCTTCGATGACGCCGGCGGGCAGTTGCACTTGCAATGCCGACGATGCCGACACCGCGTGCGCAGCGCCAGGCAGCAGACAAGACAATGACGCGGCGAGCGCGACCGCGACGGCTTTGAATGTCGATGATTGCGAGCTTCGGGCACGTGCGATCATCGGGACCGGGTGTTTCAACAAGATACAAACTCCTTGATGCTCAACGACGAAAGGCGACCGTGAGCGGTGGTGATTGCTCACGGCCAACTACAGTTGATCGCGCGGGCAGCATGAAGCGATGCAAGCGTCGCGCGAACTATCGGACGATCAGATCAGTCCTCGTCCTGCCGAAAGCCGAGGGTTCCCGCGACGGTATTGAAGAGGGACGTAACGAGCGCTTGCCGCTGCGCTTCGCGAGCGATCTCGGTAAACGTGTTCGCGCCGATCATCTGCCGCGGCACACCACCTTCCTCGTCGCGCACGGGCCGCCATTGCGGCAACCCGCGGCCGTTCGGGTCACCGTTCTTGACGAATTGCGCGATGTAGCCGGAGAAGATGCGCGATACTTCGTAGTCCTCAGCAGTCCACGCGTACGACGGCTCACCGTCCAGGTTGCCGAGCGCATACTCGACTTGGGCGCCATGCACGGCGCCGGTTGCCGTTTGCTCGTTAGGCTGGGCGTCGCGCTTGGGCGGCAGCGGGTGCGTGTACGTGTAGACGTAGGCGGGCAAGTAAGCAGCCCGATGCGACTCCATCCAGCGCCAGATTTGGTTGTTGATGCCGACGTCGTTGACAAGCGTGGTGGCGGAGTGGACGACTTCGTCTTGGTCGTGGCCGGGATACAAGGCCAGTGCTTCGTCCGCTTTGGATTGGAACAGCCGTTGAAGCAGGGCACGCCACTTCTCGGGGGTCGGCTCGGCATCCTCGAGCAGCATGGTGTAATCACCGTCCTGGGAGTTCGAGCCGAGCAAGAGCGGTACTTTGGCCTGCTCCCCTGCCGCGAAGACCGCCTCCGGCAACTGGCGCAGGAAATGGCCGTCGACGACCGGCCTGAAGACCGGTTTGGGCTCCTCCGCTTTACGGCTGGTGGCGTCGAGCAAGGT
>DASZGN010000293.1:0-13893 GCA_035938775.1 Trinickia sp. | reverse complement strand
GCGGCTCATCTGGCTCGCCGCCCCTTCCGGCGACAGGCTGCATTGGGTCGCGACTTTGATCGCGCGACTCAATGCGTCCTCCGGCGCGCGAAGCACGTTAGAGAAGGCGCTTCCACACCTCGGCCCGCTCGCGAGCGCCTTCGCCGAGGACCTCGCCGAGCAACCCGAGCTTGCGGCGCGCACGCTGCACGACGCGCTCGACGCCCTCGGCCGAGCCGAAACCGCGCTGACCACGCCTATTGCCGCGGCCGATGTTCGACCCGCGCTGCGCTCCGTGCTCGGTGCATCGTTCGAGGAGATCGTCGAATCGATCGATCCCGTACCGCTCGAAAGCGGCATTGCGGAACAAGTTCACGCCGCGCGGCTGCGCAAACCGCAAGGAGGGCACGTCGAGGTTGCGATCAAGTTTCTTCGCAGCGACCAGGTGCAGCGTATCCGCGACGACGCCGCCGTCCTGCGCTGGGTGGCCCGCGTGCTGGAGCGGGTCTCGCCCGCGGCGCGCAAATATCAGTTGCATGCGCTCGCCGAATCGTTGGAGGCCGACGTGCTGCGCCGCTTCGATTTGCGCGCCGAAGCGGCCAATCTTTCGCAAACGGGCCGCCATTTCGGCACCGACGCGCGACTCGTCGTGCCCGACGTGATCTGGGAGCTGAGCACCAACACGACGCTCGCCATGCAACGCCTCGAAACGCTGCCGATCATGGATATCGACGGGTTGCGCCGACGTGGCGTGGATATCGCGCGTCTCGCGGCGCACCTCATCGGGGTCGTCATCGAGCAAGCCTTCGAGCACGGCTTTTTCCATGCGGCGCTTGATGCGCGGCACATCCGGGTCAGCGTCGAGCCGGACACCATCGGCCGACTCGTGCTCGCCAATTGCTCGATCATGTCGAGCCTTGCCGAGCCCGAGCGTGAATTCTTCGTGCACGGTGCCACCGCGCTCTTCGAGCGCGATTACGGCAGGCTTGCGGACATGCATCGCGAGCATGGACATGTCGCGCCCGCCACACGCAAGGAAGTCCTCGAAGCGGAACTGCGCACGCGCAGCGAAGCGCATTTTGCGGCGCCGCGGCAAGCGCGGGCATCGAGCACGCTGCTCACGCACGTGCTCGATTCGGTCCAGCCGTTCGGTGGCACAGTGTCCCCGTCGCTCATGCTCGCCCAGCGAGCGCTCGCGCAAGCCGAGTCGCTCGCGCGCGTGCTGGAGCCGGAAATCGATACGTGGACTGTCGTCAAAGACGCGTTCGCGGCCCTTGCGCGCCAGGACGTCGATCATCGTGGCTGGATCAAGCGCCTCTCGCGCGAGCTGCCTCACCTGGCGTCGATCGTGCCGCGGCTGCCGCTGCTTATCGCGCATCGGCTGCACGAGGGCCACGCGCGGCGCGAGGCGTTCGATGCGACGGCGTGGCGGCGCGAATGGCGCGACGAGGAGCGGCGCACGCGGTGGATGCTGTGGATGTGCGCCATCGGCGGGGCACTCGTCGGGGCCCTTGCTGTGTTGCTCACACGGTAGAGATAGACAGTTTCGTGGCAGTCGATTCTTCGGTTGCTTCGATTGGCTCGATTGTTTCGACCGCTTCGCTCAGCCGCTGCACGCATCAGTCAGCCGTGCTTGCCTCGGCCGACACCCGAGTCCGGGCGATGCCGCGCGGTGGCGGTGACCATGCGGGTCGCCGCGTGATGCCGGAGTCGATCACGACAAGATAACGGCCCGCCCATGGGGTGACCGAGCGGCCCGGATGCAAAGCGGGAACGGGGTTGCCGGCGTCGGCCAACGCCTCGTAGTCGGCATCGAGGATGCCGTGGTAATCGAAGAATCGGTTGAGCGAACCGGGAATCCTCACGCACCCCTTCGAATGGCGAGTGCCGAGCAGCCACTCGAGCTTGTCGGGGTCCGTGGCATGCATCTGAAACCGCATCTGCGACATGCCACCTTTGCCCCATCCGCGCTCGCCATCGGTCCAGCCGAAGTCGAAGATGCGCATGTCGCGTGCGCCGTAGCCGCGGATGCCGTTTTCGTTCAACGTGCCTTCCGCGCGAAAATCCATGTTTTGTGGCGTGTGCTCGAACACGCCGAGCGGCGTCACGAAATGATCGTACCGGCCCGGCAGCCCTGTCGAGACGGGCGATGCACCAATCATTCGCCAACGCTCGGTACTCGCGCCGCGAAAGTAGATGAACACCGCCTGCACGTTCGGATTGCGATCGACGAGCACCACATATTGCCGCTCCAGGTCGCCGAGTCCGCGTTCCGCGAGTTCGTCCTGCAAGCGCGCGGCGTAGTTGCGCTGCTCGCCTGGCGGCACAGTAAGGCGCCGCCTGACTTCCCTCTTGAATTGCGTCCTCAAGCGCAGGGCGTCGCGCGGATCGAGACCGTCTGCGGCACGCGAAGGGGCGGCCGTCGCAATAGCATCGCCCGACGCCGAAGAACCACCGGACGTTGAGAAACCGCTTGGTCCGGCAGCGCCATCCGATGCCGCGGCCGGCGCCCACGCGGCCAAACCCGATGGCGCAAGCGCCCCGGCACCGGATGGCGCAAGCGCCCCGGCAGCGGCCGACGCCGCGCCCATGGCCGCGCTTGCCGTCAGCGCCGCTCCACACGCAAAAGCGCACCATACGGCATACCGCGGGCGCAACCGAACATGTAACAACAGGCAAAGACGAAGGGCCCAAAGCGCAAACCTTGCCCAGCCCTCTTCCGCCCGTCCGTCAAAACACCACATCGTCGTACGTCGTCGTTATTCATTTCCCTGCCGGATGGCCCGCGCCAAAGGTCAGCGGCCGCCATCGTCGACTGGCAGCCAGATCTCGACGTCGCCCGCCCCGCTGCGCGGATCGTAGCGCTCGTCGTAGCGTTCGAATGCGGGCGCATCCACTACTGTTAGACCCGATTCGGGCAGCCATTTGTTCCAGATCGTGTTCAAGGTGCGGCGAATCGCCGACACGTGCCCGCGATGCAAAAACACCGCATAGCGCCGCTCGGGAATTCGCACGCACATGAACTGCGGGGGCACCGCCGCGAAGTCGGATACTTCGACGCCACATACATAGTCGAAAAAGCCGGCCTCCTCGGCATTCAAGCAAACTCCGTACGAGGCCGTGCCAATTTGCCCGGGCACCTTGCCCAGATACGGCGCAAAACGCTGCCACTGCGCGGCAATGTCGCCGCCCGTCGCCTCGTTGTAGCGCTCGCCAATGCCTGCGATGAGCAGCGCTTTGCCGTCGATGAGACGAGGTGGGTCCAGATCGTCGATGAAGGATTCGTTCATGATCAAAGGCGAAAAAAAAGCGGCGGAGCCGACCGGAGTCAACCCCGCCGCAGCAAGATGCAAGCCAGCGAGCGAGCTAGGCGAGCCAGGCGCGTCTATGCCTTGTGCCGCTGCTGCAGCGTGCGGATGCGCGCCATTGCCGGCTTATCGGCCGTCGTCGTGTCGTACATCGACGCAAGATCGGCCTTGAGTGCCGTGCGCGAGCCGCCGTCCAGATAGACCATATGTCCCGACGGATAAAAACGCGCCGACAAGTTCTGCCGGACCGCTTGCTCCACGAGCGGCATTCGCTGCAAATCGATCACCGTTTGATAGAACGGCGTCACGAAGTCGTAAAAGCCATTCGCCGACAGCACTTTCAGGTCAATGTTCAGCGCCATCACCGCGGCGAGGTCGCCGGCGGTATAGAGGATGATGTTGTCCTGCGCGTCCTTGCCCTTTTCGGCACCCGTCGGATCAATATGGCTAAAGTCCCAATACTTGAATGCCTGGTCGTTCAAGTCCGTGAACGACGAGTTCGATGTGAACTTCAACTGCTCGTTCAAGTACTCGTTCCACATCGTCGTGTAGACGCCCGAGACCGCCGTCATCGTCGGATCATTGCCGCCCGAGTTCGGGTCGATCTGGCCGGCGATGCCCGTATCGATCGCCGTCACGCGGCCGTCGTACGCACCGACCGCCACACCCGTCGACTGCAGCAGCGTGGTGAGAAAAAGCGAGTTGCCGCGGCTGTCGTAGCCGGCGATGTCGAGGCTCCAGGCAATGAGCGTCGTTTTGTCGATACCCGTGTATTGGGCGAGCTTCTCGACGGTGGCGTCGTCGGTCTGCGGGAACTTTTGCAGCGCCGCGAGATAGTCCGTGCGCGCGAACTGCGCGACTTCTTCGGCGAAAGCTTCAAGGTCGGTCGGCGTCGGCGCAATGCCCAGCTTCTTGTGATACCAGGCATCGGCCGCCGCGGTCGGCAGCGCGCCGACCGGATCGCCAGCCTGCGTGTAGTCGAGAATCGACGATTGCAGCGTGATGCCGTTCAGATCGACACCGTCCTCGTGGAGCAGGTACGCGAGCACGCAACTGCGTGCCGTGCCGTACGATTCGCCGAACAGGTACTTCGGCGAATTCCAGCGGTTATTCTTCGTCAGAAAGCGCTTGATGAACTGCTTGATCGACCGCGCGTCCTGATCGACGCCCCAGAAATCGCGATTCTTGTGCGGCGCGACCGCCGCCGAGTAACCGGTGCCGACGGGGTTGATGAAGACGAGATCGCTCTTGTCGAGCAGGCTGTCGGGATTATCTTCAATCTGATACGGCGCGGGCGGCGTGAAGTTCGGCATCGACGTCTTGATGCGCTTGGGCGCGAACGAGCCGAGCAGCACGAAGACCGACGACGAGCCCGGCCCGCCGTTGTAGAAGAACGTGACAGGACGCGCTTCTTCACTCTGGCCATCCTCGGTAAACGCGACGTAGAACATCTTCGCGTTCGGCTGCGAGCTGCTTTCGTCGACGGTCACGAGATGCCCCGCCGTGGCCGTGTAGTCGATCTTGCGACCGCCGATCGAAATCGAGTGGTGCGTGACCGCGGCATTCTCGCTGACGTCGCTCACCGAGTCGTCGGGGCCGTTGCCGTATGCCACCGGATCGAAGAACGGCTCGTCGCCGAGCCGGCGACCGGCAAAAACTTGCGGCATCGATGCGCGGCTCGGCTTGGGCACATGAGAGTTGTGCGTCGACGACGATTGCGGAGTGCCGTTTTCGGGATTCATCGTAATCGCTCCATGGGTTTGTGCCGGCGCGTCGAACGGACGCTCTCGCGCCGGCTGCGGTGGCTGCACTGCTCGTGCAAATTCAACTGCTTACAGTCGATGCATTCAAGCGCGCGGATCGAGCCGCGACGCAAACCGCTACGAAGTCCCGGACGCGTTGAGCGCCAAGGCAATCTTCCCACCGTTCGGGCTGCCGAGCCCGGTGCAGGCATCCCATCCTCGCGTCGCGGCATAGCTGCCGTTTCCGCCTTGCGTGATGTCGTTGAACGCGCCCACCGATTTGTACAGCGCCGCATTGATGAAGCCGGCCGGCTTGCCCGCCTTCGCGTTGATGCGCGCGATCAGCGCGGCCATGAGCGGCGCGACGGCGCTCGTGCCGCCGACCGCCAGCGCCCGGCCATCGACGAGCACTCGGTAGCCCGAGGCCGGCGACGCGTCGGCGGCCACGTCGGGCACGCCCCGGTTCGTGAGCGGCGTGCTCGAACCGTCGCTGCGCGTCGCCTTGAGCCCCTCCTGCCACGCCGGCGCGGCAAAGCGGGCGCTGACGCCACCGCCCGTCGCACCGCCCGATGCCCCGTCGTTCCAGACAACTTCGCCGGCAATCGACTGTGCCTTCGACGACGCAGCCGACGCCGTGATGCGCGTGCCACCGCAAGCAAGCACGTACGGGCTCGATGCGGGGAAGTCGACATGATCGGCGCCGTCGGTCGTGCCGTCGCCCGAGCCGCTGTCGCCTGCGGCGGCGCAGACCGTCACGCCCAGCGCGACGGCCGATTGGAGCGCGTCGTTGAACGCCGATATCGCCTGGTCGGTCCAGGCCGGCTCGGGCCCGCCCCAGCTGATCGAAATGACCGAGGGCCGGTACGTCGTGTCATGCAACGCCTGCGTGAACGCATCGATGAAGCCCGCGTCGCTGTTCGTTGCGAAGTAGGCGGCAATCGTGGCCCGGGGCGCGATCGCCCCCGCGATTTCGATATCGAGCGTCACCTCGCTGTCCGGGCCGCCGGGATCGCCCGTGGGCGCGTTGCTGCCGCGGTCGACCGGCACCGATACGACGCTCGGCTGCGGCACCCCGAGGCGCTGGAAGTAACTTTGCAGATCGGACGGGCGATAGCCGCCGCCCAGCTCGATGATGCCGATGCATTGGCCGCTGCCGTCGCCGGCGGGGAAGTTGTAGAGCGAGGCGATCTGAACGGGCGTAAACGTTGCCGTTGCGCCCGAGTTGCGCGCAAGCGCCGCCGAGGCGTCTTCTTGCGCGCCAATACGGAAATGCGAACGCGCCTGCGGACGGTTGTCGAGGCCGAGCACGGCCGTCACGATGCCGCTCAGTTCGTCGGGAATAACGAGCGCGCCGGTTCTACCGCGAAACCGGCCGAGCGTCGGATGCTCGTACTGCGAGAGCTGGACGCCGAAAGCTTCCTGGAAATGCTCGACGGAGCCCGAGAGAACCACGGTGCAGGCGGCCGGATCGGGACGCTCGATGCTCAGTTGGTGCTGCCGGGCGAAGGATTCGACTTTGGCGATATCGTCCATTGCTGCGCCGAAGCGCTCGGCGAACGCTTCGCGCGAAAGCGGCTCGTGCGCGCCGCCGCGGCCGATCCTCTCTACGAGCGCATCAAGTTCCGATTTCGATTGGCGACGCAGCGTTACCACTACGCGAATCGTGTCGTTTGGATCGCTGGCACCCAGCCGCCTGGAACCCTTTACCTCCGCACGCTCGCTGCCGGCGAGCTGCTGTCTCGCTTTTGTCATGGACGCTCCTTGTTCGAATTGGCTGCGCCGAAGCTCCGGCGAAAGCCGCCGTCGCGAGTGACACGCGGCGTTGCGGCGCCGCAGGTGGCCGTGCCGGCTTCGGCGCACGTGTCTTGGGACACGGCATTCATCGGACGAACTCTCAAAGTGTAGTTCATGGGCCGCAAAGCGGAATGCCGAAACGGATGCTTAAGCGGCCTCATTGTGCAATGCAGCAACGCGCAACCGCGCGCAACGGCATATCATTCGTGCCGCGGCGATTTCGCCGCGACCTATATGGCGCGAGCTGCGAGTGCCAACACAAAAACACCACAGGAAGGAATGCTGAGATGACTCTGTCCATGTACCAAGCATCGGTGCCCGTCTTTGTCCAAGGGCTCGCCAATCTGCGTGCGATTCTGGGCAAGGCCCAAGATCACGCGGTCGCGAAGAAGATCGATATGTCGGTGCTGCTTGCAAGCCGGCTCTATCCGGATATGCATCCGCTCACGAGACAAGTCCAGATCGCGTCGGACGCCGCGAAGTTTGGCGCGGCGCGCCTCGCCGGCGTAGAGGCGCCGAAATTCGCCGACGACGAAACGACGCTCGAAGAGTTGTACGCCCGCATCGACAAGACGATTGCGTATCTGAAGGAATTTCAGGCGGCACAGTTGGACGGCACCGAAACGCGCACCATTACGTTGAACCTGCCCAGCCGCCAGCTCGAATTCCAGGGCACGGCTTACCTCCTGCACTTCGTGCTGCCGAACTTCTTCTTCCACCTGACGACGGCGTACGACATCTTGCGACACAACGGCGTCGAGATCGGCAAGCTCGACTTCATCGGACGGGTTCAATAAGGGGCCACGCGGGCGTCTCGCTCGACCGTCCCGGCGGCTGCAAGGGGATGAGTCGAGCGTCAGTCGAGCGAGAGTCGCACCGCGAAGCCGAGCAGTGCAGCCGAAAATGTCCAGCGCTGCACGGTTTGCGCGAGCGGGTGCGCTCGGAGCAGCCGGGCGATGCGCGCGGCGCCGAGCGCGTAGAGCGTGTCGAAGGCCATGCCGATCAAAACGAGAACGATGCCGAGCTCCGCGACTTGCAGCGCCACGGGCCCCGCCGCCGGCTGCACGAACTGGGGCAGCAGCACGGAGCAAAAGAGCAGCGCCTTCGGGTTCAAGAGGTTCGTGAGAAGCCCCTTGAGGAATACCGCACGCAGCGGGCTCGGTGCGGCCGTCGCGCCGTCGCCGGCCGGCAGCGCGAAGACGGGCGACCGAAAGACCTGAATCGCGACATAGCCGAGATAGACCGCTCCGCCGTAGCGAACGACCTCGTAGAGCCACGGCGCCGCCTTCAGCAGCGCGGCGACACCGCAGGCAGACAGCGTCACGTGCATTGCCCGCGATACCGCCAGCCCGCCCGCAGCCGCAAGCCCCGTGCGCGCCCCGCGCGCGATGCTCGTTTGAAGGATCAGCGCCATGTCCGGCCCCGGCACGGCGTAGACGACGATCAGCGCAGCGATGAAAGCGATCAGCAGTTCAGCGGAAACCACGGCAAATCCCGATGAGTAGAAAGGCTCTATTTTGAGCGTTGAGGCGAAGCGCTTTTCGCCCTTGTTCGTGGCGGGATGCGTCTTTCTGGGTTTATTCCACTACTTTCAACAAGCGCGCGAGTGCTATCCATCAATACTTGGTAGCCGCCTTCGCGGCGGCGCAATCGAAAATGCAAACAGGCCCGCATGTTCGCATGCGGGCCTGATTCGCTCGTGGTCCGGGTTCAGGCCTGCGCGCGCTCACGCGCATCGCGCCGCCCGCTCCGCGGATTAATTGCCGAAGTAGATCGACTTCGTATTGGCCGCCACCAAATGCCGGCCCGAGTACGTCGCACCGCTCGCCGCGCCGCCCACGTCTTGCGCCGACGCTTGCACATTGCCCTGGCTCGCGGCGATGCGGGCTTCCGCGGCTTGCAGGTCTGCAGGGTAGTGCGGGTCCTCGCCCGAGTTCGGGCGATAGCCCGCCGCCTCGATCTGCCGGAGTTCGGCCTTGACTTGGGCCCGCGTAGCGGGCTGGCTCGTTTGAGCGAAGGAAGCCACCGGAGCGGCGATAGCGAGAGCGACGGCAACAACCTTGATCAGCGAATTCATAATGATTACCTCCAAAGTTTGGTTTTCATATCGGGCTGCGATGAGTGTCAGCAGCGGGTAATCCCAAGTCTAGGGAGGTGAAGACGCGGGATAAATACGCAAACCGCAACATCACTTTCGTAAAAATTAATAATAATCGCCCGAGCGGCGTGCTTGATCCTGGGTAGTCCCGCATGACTGGCGCGCCTGCGAAGATTCGTTCGAGCACTCCTGGCCGAAGATCCAGCGGCTCATAACGAGCCTAACAAGCACTTTATTGATCCTCGCTGATATTCACGAGCAGGACGCATACGCCTACAGTGAGCCCATAACGGCAGTGCCGA
This sequence comes from Trinickia sp., assembly GCA_035938775.1. Lineage (GTDB taxonomy): Bacteria > Pseudomonadota > Gammaproteobacteria > Burkholderiales > Burkholderiaceae > Trinickia. Next base: position 4,670 of record DASZGN010000293.1, on the reverse strand, counting down.
CGCCTTGCCGAAGAACCGACACCGTTTGACTTGCACCACACTAGAACTGGACCATGTTGTCTGTAATCGCGATCCGTAGCAAACCGATGTCCCCTCGCCACGTTGCGCGAGACCAAGCCCCGGGGGAGGTGCCGTTCATACACCTCGACCGTCATACCGTTGCGAAAATGGATGTGTCCGATTGCCGCCTTGAAGACCTCACCGTCGCGCGTGGCCCAACAGCACGCTTCGACGGCGCGATCACTGGTGGGTTGCGGCCGTGAGTGTGAGAGTTCGTCGTCGGAAACACCCCGATAGCGAGTCCGCATTAGACGGAGTTGCCAGCGAGCTCTCCCGGAGTCTCATTCCCGGTTTGCTCATGGAACCGCAGCGGGATTGGCTCAGTCGTCTTCTGGAAATCATGACCGTTGCAGGACGGCTCGAAATTCGCTGCGAATACGGCTCGCCGTGGCGCGTTGCGTACGCGGAAGTCCCGTCGTGCGAAATTCCTTACCACGTCATACTTCAAGGCTCTGCCGTCCTCGAAGACGGATTGGGAGGCACGCATCGTCTTGCGCCGGGCGACATCGTTTTATTGCCGCACAGCTCGGCTCACGTCATTCACGACGGTAGCGGCACACCGGCTTCGCCTGCGCGCGAGCGTGAACAACTCAACCTGACTGTCAGCGAAAACGACGGGACGGGCCAGCGTCTCGACATGCTGTGCGGTCGCTTTATCATTTCGGCGCCCCATGACCGGTTGATACGCGGCTACCTGCCTCCCGTCCTAGTCGTCCGTGCACCGGCCGAAGAAGCTGCCGATAAGACCTCCGATCAATTGACGAACTTGATGCTGCTCATGCGGACGGAATCCATGGGTGAGCACCCCGGCAGTCGGGCGATTCTCAACGCATTGTCGGCAGCCTTGTTCGCGTTGACGTTAAGACGCGTGAGCGAATGGGATGCAGCTCCTACGGGTCTTTTGGCCTTGGCCGGCGACACACGCCTCGCCCCGGCGATCACTGCCATGTTCAACGAACCTGCACGGCAATGGGCGTTGCCGGAGCTCGCGCGTCTTTGCAACATGTCGCGCGCGACCTTTATGCGGCACTTTCAAAATTCTCTGGGCCGCTCCGCATCCGAGCTGCTTGCCGACCTGCGGATGAGTTTGGCTGCCAACGCGCTGCGTCGACCGAGCGTGCCGGCGGAGGCCGTGGCGGAAGCGGTCGGCTACCATTCAGTCGCCGCCTTCCGTCGCGCTTTTGCGCAAAGAATCGGAATGACGGTGGGCGAATGGCGACGATCGGTGCGCGCGGATAGCGAAGAGAAAGCGCCGACGCCGGAGACCCCTTCGCAGCCGGTCATCGAGCTTGCTCATTTCGACGCTTAAAACGCGCAGCGCGCGCTCCGTAGAAGAGCTGCTTTCCACGCACTCAGCGCTTCCACGAGAAGGTCAGCACGGGCCTCGATCAATTCTTCTCTTTGCAACAATAGCGAGGCACTTCGATTGAGCGGCTGGTCTTGCTGGTGGGTAGCGAAAATCATCGGGACGTAGCCCTATCTCGCGCGAATATGCATCGTCTCCCGTTGCGATTGATCCTATCGGGCACATCTTTGACACCGAATCGACTCGGCAAGCACAGCGCTTGAACTTAAAGTTGAGGCTCCTTTCCACACAACGCAGGAGCATCTACATGAGCCGCGTCCCCATTCCCAATGTCGCAACCGTGACCGGCGCCGTCGTCGACGCTTACGCCCTGACGAAGAAGGCCACGGGTGGCGGTCTCCCGAACTTGTCCGCCATGCGACGCATTCACAGCTGTTTTGTCATTGCAGCGCTTATCGGCTTGCCGCTTGCAGCACACGCGGCAGGTGCTGCTCCATTGTCCAGGGACGAGGTTCGCGCGCAACTTATCGAAGCTGAGTTGTCGGGCAAAATCCCGCAAAGCAAAACGCAATACCCAGACCCGTTTCCCAATCCTGCTTTGGTTTATGCGGCACGCAAAGCAGTCACCGAAACGTCATTCGGACCGTCGATGGCTGCCGGCTCGGACGCGAGCGGCACATCCGCGCGCGGCCGGTCCGAATCTACCGCGAGCCCGGCCAGCGAAAGCCTCTACCGGGGCAGGTGATCGTCTCATCGATTCGCTGGCTGAATTCGCAAGGCGCGTGACGAGCGCGACCTGCTGAACCGTGCCCGTGCAGCCCGCGGCACGCATTGTTTTTTTCAACTTAAGGCTAAAAAAGCGTGAATTTTCTTGTTAACTCTTTGTCTCGATCAGGACTCCTCAAGAAGGATCTCGATTACCACGTCGTGCGAGCTTCGATCGTTCTCATCTTCGCGTTCTTCGGATATCAGAAGTGGTTCGAGTACGAGGCTCAAGTGTTGATTCCCTACATAAGCAACGGTCCGTTGATCTCTTGGATGTACCCTGTCTTCGGTATTCGCGGCGCAAGCTGGTTCCTCGGCGTTGCGGAGTGGTTCTTCGGATTGCTGCTGTTCATCGGCTTCTGGGACAAGCGAGTGGGTGTTCTCGGCGCCCTCGGCTCGACGGTCACATACCTCATGACGGTAACGATCATCCCCTTTATGCCGAACGGCTGGGCGCCCTCCGCCGGCGGATTTCCCGCAATGGCGGGGAACGTCCCGTTCCTCATGAAGGACGTCGTGCTGCTTGCTGTGTCGATCTATCTGCTTAAGCAGGACGTCGAAAGACTCCGACCGCAAAACGGCACGCGATAAGACGGCGCAGTAAACTGCGAGCGCGCATGAGTCATGTCGTTCGCTCACAGAAGAAGATTTGCGAACGACGTGAACCCAAATGCCCTGAGCGCAGCGACGCTCAGGGCATGTAATATCGGATGCGGCTTCCCCTTGCTGGCCCTTCGGAACGCAGCCCGCCCCTTTCGCTTTTCGCACGACACTGGCCGCTATCACTCTTGGCGGCTTGCCTCGGCAACGCGCAAATGCAATATAGCCGCATGCAATGCCGCTCGTCTCACAGTCAGTGCCTAATGCGCAGCGCAATCGGATTGTCGTGCAATCCTAAACTATGATTTCGTGCTGCAGAGATTTAACTCATGACTGGCAAAGCCTACAGTTTCATCACCTATCCAACGTAATTGGAAACGCCATGAAACATAAATTCGGAATGCTTATCATGCTGGCCGGTTTCGCTGCCGCCGCGTCGATCTCGCAAGCGCAAGCCGTAGTCCTCAAACCGCAGGAGACCTTCCAGTTTGCGCCCGGCGGATACGGTTGTTTGTCGCAGGACAAGCTCGACGCCGTTTATCATCATGCGCAGGCAGGCGAGCAGCAAGAGATGCAGCAATACTTTGCCACTTATGAGTGCCTCTCCACGCCCGAGCATTCGAGTTTTCGCGCTGTGCGAGTAGTCGGCCACGACGTCGAATTCGTAAATTCCGAAAATCGCGACACGCAGGGGCTGTGGACCAACGATCGGTTCATCAAGCAGTAGTACTGGCTGGTGCAAGAGGGCGGCGCCCAATGGGAGCCGCCGAATGGGCCTCTCTCGCGGCCGCGATCGTCGGCAGCAAGAGAACCGCTCAGGCTGTGGTTCAGCGAGCGCGGCTCATGCTCGGCAGGAATAAAAGTTATTCGACCAGAACTCTATCAATCGGTAGGCGGCACGCACACAATCGACTCGGGCTGCATCCCCCGCGAAAGCGAAAACGAGGAGACGAAACCTTACCGACGTCCGTAGCCCCAAAACGTGTCACAGGCCCAGCACCCCAGGTGCTCTCTACTTGGGTTAATTAGTACTACTTTGTAATGCATCACTTCATCAAACGGCTCTTTGAATGGGCCCAGTCGACCGTCTACCGGCTCGCATCAGAAATGAAGCGCTTCAATTTTCGACAGGACGATTCACACCCACTTGGAGAAACTCATGCAAAACACGACCACACCCGTCAAGCCCGACGAGCAGGCCCTCGCCTATCAACGCCCGCAGGCCCCCTACATGGCCAAGGATCTGGTGCATGGCGGCGTCTTGACCGACTGGCTTGCCGACGACAACCTTTGGGTGCCGTCCACGGCAACCGTATCGTTCAAGCCGCTCATCCTCAACGCGAGCCAGGGCTACTATGTGAACCTCCTGCGGGTTCGCGGCAGCGGTGTCGTGTCGCGCCATCGTCATAGCGGCGCAGTCCACGCAATGGTGCTCAAGGGCCGCTGGTACTACCTCGAGCACGACTGGGTAGCGGAACAGGGTGGCTACGCCTTCGAACCCGCCGGTGAAACCCATACCCTTTATGTACCGGAGGACGTACCTGAAATGATCACGTGGTTTCATGTGACGGGTGGCTATACCTACGTCGATCCGCAAGGGGTCGCGCAAGGTTACGAGGACGTCTTCACGAAGATCGAGACGACGCGCACGCATTACGAATCGATCGGTCTGCCGGCGAGCCACATCGAAACCATCATCCGCTAAACGCCCATGACCCGAGTCACTCCACTACCCGCCTCCATGCTCTATGTCGAGCACGACGCCGGCGGTCCCCCAGAGTGCATGCGCATCGCGGCGCGCACGCTTCCCGCTCCGGCCGCTGGCGAAGTACAGATCGAGGTCGCCTATGCAGGCGTGAATCGACCCGACGTGCTGCAACGCTCGGGGGTCTATCCGCCACCGCCCGGTGCGTCGCCTTATCTCGGCCTGGGGGTCTCA
>DASZGN010000292.1:0-1665 GCA_035938775.1 Trinickia sp. | reverse complement strand
CGGGATCCCGCGGCAAGCCCGAGCGTAAGCGCCGTCTCGCTGCGAATCGTCTCCAAATAGATCATGTCGATGCCGTCGCGGCACCCGAGCGACACGGCCGCGCCAATTTCGCGCGCGAGCGCGCGCATATGGGGCCGCGCGAGCTCGAGCGTATCGGTGCCCGCGAGCAGCGCGAAGCCTAGCGACAGTACGCCCGCATCGAGCGCGTACTTGCCGAGGGCCTCGTCGAAACGCAGGTAGCCGAGCACCGTCAGCGTGTAGGCAAGACGGTTGACCGTGGCCTTCGGCAGCCCCGTACGGGCGACGAAATCGCGATTGCCGAGCATCGTCTCGCCAGGACGGAACGCGCGCAGCAGCTCGAGCCCGCGCGCGAGGGCCACGACGAACTTGCGCTCGTCGACGCGTGGCGCCGGAACCGGCACATCGACAGAAGAGACAGGGGTGGATGCGGCCATTGTCGGGTGTTACACTCAAGTGTGGTTTTCAAAACAGTGTTCCGCACAGCGGAACTTTAGTCAAGCATTTGATCAGGAGATGACGATGGCCGACGCTGCCCGGTTCCACTGGGACGATCCGCTGCTGCTCAACCAGCAGTTGACCGACGACGAACGCATGGTGCGCGACGCCGCGTACGCTTACTCGCAGGACAAGCTGCTGCCGCGCGTGCTCGAGGCGTTCCGGCACGAACGCACCGACATCGAGATCTTTCGCGAGATGGGCGAGCTCGGCCTGCTCGGCCCGACGATCCCCGAGGAATATGGCGGCCCGGGCCTCAACTACGTGAGCTACGGCCTGATCGCGCGTGAAGTCGAGCGCGTCGATTCGGGTTATCGCTCGATGATGTCGGTGCAATCCTCGCTGGTGATGGTACCGATCTACGAGTTCGGCTCCGACGAGCAAAAGGCCAAGTACCTGCGCAAGCTCGCGACCGGCGAATGGATCGGCTGCTTCGGGCTGACCGAGCCGAACCACGGCTCCGATCCGGGAGGCATGGTCACGCGCGCGCGCAAGGTCGACGGCGGCTATTCGCTCACGGGCTCGAAGATGTGGATCACGAATTCGCCGATCGCGGATGTTTTCGTGGTTTGGGCGAAGGTCGAGGAAGAAGGCGGCGACACGATCCGCGGCTTCATACTGGAGAAGGGCTGGAAGGGGCTCACCGCGCCGGCGATTCACGGCAAGGTCGGCTTGCGTGCCTCGATCACCGGCGAGATCGTGCTCGACGAGGTGTTCGTGCCGCAGGAGAACATGCTGCCGAACGTGAGCGGCCTGCGCGGACCGTTCACGTGCCTCAACTCGGCGCGTTACGGCATTGCCTGGGGCGCGCTCGGCGCGGCGGAATCGTGCTGGCACACGGCGCGCCAGTATGTGCTCGATCGCAAGCAGTTCGGCCGCCCGCTGGCGGCAAACCAGTTGATCCAGAAAAAGCTCGCCGACATGCAAACCGAGATCACGCTCGGCCTGCAAGGCGTGCTGCGCCTTGGCCGGATGAAGGATGAAGGCACGGCAGCGACAGATATCACCTCGATGATGAAACGCAATTCGTGCGGCAAGGCGCTGGACATCGCACGGCTCGCGCGCGACATGCTCGGCGGTAACGGTATCTCGGACGAGTTCGGCATCGCGCGTCATCTGGTCAATCTGGAAGTCGTGAACACATATGAA
>DASZGN010000291.1:0-5430 GCA_035938775.1 Trinickia sp. | reverse complement strand
GAAGAGAATACCGCTATCGAGTTTTGTGTTGTGATGACCGCCTTCATTGTCGACGTACGTGATACCGTCGTCGATTCTGCCTGACAAGGTGACGTTACCTTCAGCGAATACCGCGCTGCTAAGCCCCGCACCAACTAACGCTGCGATAACCTTGCGCTTCATGTCTCTGAGTCTCCCCCAAGGATAATTAGGCCCCGAAATTTAGCGACTTAATTTTTTTATACGCACTACTAACTAATCGCTATCGAATGCAGCTGCACGAATCAGTTCAGACACACTGCCCGGCTTGATAATCCGCACTCAGTTTCGATGTTATGTCAGGCTAGCCGGTTCTCCGTCATCAAAGCGTCTCATCACTTATCAAACCGTCTCATTTCTCCTTTCTTATTTGCAGTCCGAATTTGCCGACGGCCTGCGTCCCGGCTTTTCCTTGAATCGCTACAACCGGGATTACGTCTTGCGCCCCACCACATCGATGAGAACAGCCGTGAGCAGCACGCACCCAACCACTATCGGTTGCCAGTTCGCACTGACGTTCAGCAGATTCATGCCATTGACGACCAGCGCGAGGATCAGCGAGCCGAACAGCGTGCCGAGCAGACTTCCCTTGCCGCCCGCGAGCGAGGTGCCTCCGACAAGAATCGCCGCGATGACCGGCAGCAGCAATGGCTCGCCCATTGCCGAATCAGCGGCATTGACGCGCGCGAGAAAAATGAGTGCCGCGATGCCCGACATCAGCCCGCTTGCCGCATAGACGGCGATGCGCCGTTTCCGCACCGGGATGCCGGACAGGCGGGCGGCCTCGCCGTTTGCGCCGATCAGATAAAGTTCGCGGCCGAAGTTGCTCCACCGGATCATCGCGGCACCCGCGCCGAGCACGAGCGCCATGGCATACACGGGCACCGGCACGCCTGCCCAATAACCGGTGCCTAGTGCGCGAAATGCGGCGGGAAAACCGTAGATCTCATTGCCGCCCATGTAGTGGAACGCGAGGCCCTGCGCGACCCAGAGCATGCCGTACGTCGCAAGAAATGGCGGCAGACGCAGGAAGCTCACCATCAGTCCATTGAGTAAGCCAATGGACGTGCTGCAGAACAAGGCAACGGCGACGGCGGCGAGCAATCCGGCGCCGCTATGCAGGGCTCCCGCCGCAAGACATGCGGATAGCGTCAGGTTAGCCGCGATCGACAGGTCGAACCCACCCGACAAAATCACCAACGTAAGCCCGGATGCAAGCAGGAACGTAAGACTCGCCTGGCGCAGCACGTTAAGCAGGTTTTGCGCACTGCCGAACGAATCGGTGCATATCGACAGTGCAAGCATCAACACGATGATGAATAGCGCACGATAGGCGAGCGCAATCGAATCGTAGCCAAACTGCCGACGGTTGCTAAACCAGCGCGGAACGGACAATGAAAAGCGCGGAGCGTCTGGCGTGTTCATGCGATTGATTCCTTCTTTCTGGCCTTGACGATGCTGTCGGTGATCACCACCAGCAGCACGAGGACGCCAATCGATACGACTTGCAGTGAGGACTCGACGCCGAGGAGGTTCAGCGCATTGCGCAGCATCCCGATCGTCACTACGCCTAGCACTGTGCCGAGCAGCCATCCGTCACCGCGCTCGAACGATGTGCCGCCGAGTACGACGGCTGCAATCGCATCGAACTCCATGCCAATGGCCGCTGCAGGCGGCGCCGAGTTCATGCGCCCGACGATGAGGAGCGACGCGCACCCGACGACGAGCCCCCCAAACGCGTAGATGGCGATATGAAACAAGCGCGCCCTGACCCCGGCCAGCAGCAACGCTTCGCGGTTGCCGCCGATAGCGAACACATAGGCGCCAAAGCGCGTGTGATAGAGCAGCAGATGCGTCAGCCCATAGACGAGCACGGCAAGCAGCACGGCGAATGGCACACCGAATAACGACCATGCGTAAAGCGAAGCCGCGACCGGCGTGGCGACTTCCACTGCATTGCCGTCGGTCAGCACCAGTGCGATACCTTGCGCGATGCCAAGCGTGCCGAGCGTCACGACGAACGGCGGCAGCCCGAATGACGCGACGAGCACGCCGTTGAGAAGCCCGAATAGCGTTCCAAGCAGCGCCGCCGCGGCAAGTGCCGCACCGATGCCGGCACCGAGGCCAAGCACCAGCGCGAATACGACTGCGCATAGGCTCAATACGGCACCCGCGGACAGATCGAGTCCCTCGCTCATGATGATCAACGTCATCGGCATCGCAATCACGAGCAGAATCGACACTTGCAGGCCGATGTCACGCAAATTGCTCAACGTCCCGAAGTGCGGCACCCACGTGAGTGCCGCCAGCACGAGTCCCACGCTGACCACGGCAACGCTCGGCAGTGGTCGGCGAGTGCGCCGACTCCCGGCCGTTGCCATTGCTTTTGACATTGTTGACATTTCTCAACCCCCACTGATCGCGAGCCGCAGGATGTTCTGCTCGCTTAGTTCGTCTCGTTGCAATTCACCCGAGATGCGGCCCTCGCGCATGACGTAGGCGCGATCGCAGATATGCACGACTTCCGCGAGCTCGGAGCTGATCAGCAGGACGGCGGCACCGGCCATGACCAATTCCTCGATCAATGTAAAGATCTCCGATTTCGCACCAATGTCGATGCCTCGCGTCGGCTCATCGAAGATGAAAAGCCGGCACCCGGCGGCGAGCCATTTGCCGATCACGATCTTTTGCTGATTGCCGCCGCTCAGCACGCGCGCACGCTTTTGCGGATCGCCGGGAGCGATGCGCATTTTGTCGATGAGTGCGCGCGTCGTGTCAGGCCCCTCTGCGGGTCGATAAAAGCCACGTGGGAAATGCCGCCACAAACTCGCGGCGAGCAGGTTCTCGTGTACCGACCGCTCGAGAGCAAGACCCTGCTGCTTGCGATCTTCGGGAATGAGACCAACCCCCATCGCGGCAACCTTGTGCGTGCCGCCCGTCGCCGGCTCGCCAAACACCGTCACCGTGCCGCGCTCAATCGGGTCCGCGCCGAATACCGCACGCGCTACCTCGCTGCGCCCTGCGCCAACCAGGCCCGACAGCCCGACGATTTCACCGGCATGCACTTTCAAATCGACCCCGTGCACGCCAGTGCGCGTGCTCAACTCGCGCACGTCGAGCGCGACCTCGCCCGGCGTGCGGAACTGCTTGCGGCGGTAGATGCTGCCCACCGAGCGGCCGACCATCAGTGCGATCAGATCGTCGGGCATCGCCTCCGAGGCCAGCATCGACTTCACCATGCGCCCGTCCCGCAAGACCGTCACACGATCGCCCAGATCGAACACCTCCTTCATCCGGTGCGAGATATAGACGATTGCCTTGCGCGCTGCGCGCAGTTTTTGCACGACGGCGTATAGCGCTTCAGCCTCACGATCGGAAATGGCCGCGGTGGGCTCATCCATCACCACCACGTTCGCGTCGAGCGAGAGCGCTTTCGCGATCTCGACCATCTGCTGCTGAGCGACACCGAGATCCGCTATTTGCGTTCGCGTGTCGTACTCGAGGCCAAGCTGGGCCAGTGCGGCGCGAGCACCGTCGTGCATGGCGCGATGATCGACGAGCCCGAATCTGTTACGCGGTTCGCGGCCCAAATAGATGTTTTGGGCGATCGACAGGTGCGGGACCAATGAAAACTCTTGGAAAATCACCGCTACGCCCAGCCGTCGTGCATCGGCAGGCGAGTCGATGCGAACGGGCACCCCTTTACTGAAGAATTGCCCCGCGTCCGCACGATAGGCACCGAACAGCACTTTCATCAGCGTCGATTTGCCGGCCCCGTTCTCGCCAAGCAGCATGTGCACTTCGCCCTCATACAGCGCAAGGCTTACATCGTCGAGTGCGCGCACACCCGGGAACGTCTTGCTGATGCCGCGCAGCTCGAGCAATGGCGTCGGCTCCCGCGTATTCAGGGTATCCATGGCCTCGTCCCGTGGAGAATCGATCTGACGCATCATCGGCTGACCACGTCGTCCCATTTGGGGCATTGGCGTTGAGCGGCGGGCACTTCGAACGGCGCGCCATTGCTGCGGTCAATCACGACTCCCTTGATGACGATATGCGGCGGCACCGGCTCATTGCGAAGGGTGCGCACCGCTGCCATCGTGGCCACGCAGCCCATCTTGTACCCGTTGAATTCGCCGGTCGCGAGCAAGCGCCCGTCGTTGATGGCCTTGATGGATTCCGGCACGCCGCCGATTCCGACCACCTTCGTTTGATCGAGCCCCGCCGCACGGAGTGCCTCGATCGCGCCCATCGCCATGACGTCGGCCGCCGCCATCACGCCGTCGATGTGCGAATTCGACTGGATCAGGTTTTCCGTAATCTGAAGTGCGCTCAAGCGCTGAAAATTCGCAGGCTGCGACGCAATCAGCTTGACGTTCGGGAACTCCGACAGCGCTTGATGGAAGCCGCGCACGCGATCGTCACTCGTCGTCGATCCCTTCACCCCTTCGAGGATGATCACGTTCCCCTTGCCGCCAATCGCTTTGAGCAAGTAGCGGCCGACATCAAGGCCGAGTTGATAGTCATCGGCGAGCACCACGGAGGCATATTTGCCGCCCGCGACGCGATCGTTGTAGTTGACGAGCGGAATGCCAAGCTCATTCAGCTTTTCGATTTCCGGCACGACGCCGCGCGGATTGACCGCCATGAACACCACTGCACTCGGCTTCTTTACGCTTACATCCTCGAGCTCGCTGATTTGTTCACCGAGATCGTTCGGGCGCGTCGGCGCGTAGTGCGTGACTGTTACGCCGAGCGATTGCGCTGCCGCATCCACCCCTGCGTGCACGAGCGCGAAGTGCGGGTCGACCTGATTTTTATAAAACGCTGCAATTGTTTCACCGGTCGCATGGGCGTCTTGTGCCGCGACGGCGAACGCAAGCGCGAGAGCGCCGGAAAGATACTTGAAAAAACGCTTGTACTGCACAGCTTCAATTCGCTTCATTGTTGTCTCCTCGATGTTGTCGACTGTGTCTCGAAGCGCACCGTGCAGCCGGGACAGAGTCCGTGAAGTTGAAGATGCCAACCCCTGTGACGACCGATCGCGCTCGTTCGCAATATCAATGCAAACGTATGCATTGTTATGCTGCGCGTCGAGGCGTGTCAATGCGTATTTCCGCGCTTTAACGCTAGGGTTTTTACGAGCAACGGTCTAGCAACCCTTTGCATTGATATAATCGCGACATGTCAAAACCAACCGAAGCACGCAGCGCTGGCCGCGTTACGATTCGAGACGTCGCGGCGCACGCACAAGTCAATGCATCCACCGTTTCCCGGGCGCTCAATCCCGGCACCCGGCATCTGATCGGGGACGAGGTCGTGCGCCGTGTAATCGCGTCCGCAAAGTCACTCGGCTACCGCCAGAACAAGCTTGCGTCGGCGCTGCGCGGCGGCCGATCGCGCGTGATCGGC
>DASZGN010000290.1:0-3378 GCA_035938775.1 Trinickia sp. | reverse complement strand
ATTCTCCTAGAGCAAATGGTGCGGCACCGACTGTAACGGCGACAGCGACACGTCAAGCCGCCGGCGCGACGCGAGCATGCGCGGCGTCATTGACGCCCGCCGGGCCCGCAATCGCTTCCGGCTTGTTCGAAGGAATACGGTTGGCCGCCGAGGGCGCGCTCGTCGCCGCCGCGCCGCTTGCCGCCGATGCGCCGCCGAGATGGTCTCCCCCCTCCGGCAGCTTGCCATTGCGAGCCTCCACGACTTGCTTCGGCTGCAGCACGTCGCCCGTGTGGTTGCCCCACGAATTGCGCTCGAACGTGATGACCGAAGCGATTTCGACGTCGTTGAGCGTATTGCCCCACGTCGGCATCGCGCCCTTGCCGCTCAGCACGATGCTCACGTGCTGCGCGATCGGGCCGTTCGCGATCTTGCTGCCGTCGAGCGCGGGGAACGCGCCGGCGCCCTTGCCGGTCGGCTGGTGGCATACCGCGCAATTGGACGTATAGACCTGCTGGCCGCGCTGCATCAATTCGGCGAGCGTGTAGGTCTTGTTGGGGTCGTCGGCCGCCGCCGACAGTTTCTTCTTCTGATCGTCGACCCACTTGGCGTAGTCGTCGTCCGACAGGACCTTGACGACGACCGGCATGAACGCGTGCTCCTTGCCGCAAAGCTCCGTGCAGAAACCGCGATAGGTGCCGACCTTCTCCGCCTTGAACCAGGTGTCGCGCACGAAGCCGGGAATCGCGTCCTGCTTCACGCCGAATGCGGGCACGTACCACGAGTGGACGACGTCGTTGGCCGTCGTGATGACGCGTACCTTCTTGCCGACCGGCACGACGAGCGGATTGTCGACTTCCTGCAAATAGGTGTCGCTGATCGACGTCTTGCCGTTGACTTCGTCGCGCGGCGTAGTGAGCGTCGAGAAGAAGCTAATGCCTTCGCCCGGCCCCTTCACGTAGTCGTAGGCCCACTTCCACTGATAGCCGGTGACCTTGACGGTGAGATCGGCGTTGCTCGTGTCCTTCATCGCAACGACCGTCTTCGTGGCCGGCAGCGCCATCAGCACGACGATGATGAACGGCACGACCGTCCAGATGATTTCGACGGTGGTGCTTTCGTGGAAATTGGCGGCCTGCTGGCCTTTCGACTTGCGGTGCGCAAAGATCGAATAGAACATCACGCCGAACACGCCGATGAAGATCACCAAACAGAGGATCAGCATCATCGTGTGAAGGTGGTAAAGCTCCTCTGCGATCTTCGTCACGGGCGGCTGGAGATTGATCTCGTTGACGGCTGGACCGCCGGGACTATCGCCGACTGCCAAGGCGGCGTGCGCGCTAAGCAGCCCGCTCGACGCCAGCACGCCCATGAGGGCTCGCTTGATTGTTTTCATAGCTTCCTTACCCAAAATTTCCATTCAAACCCTCGCCCCCGCGCGCTGGCATGTGCCGCCCTCAACCGCACCGCGCAAGCGACGCACGCAACTCTTTCGCGAATGCCGCGCGCCGATAGTGCGCCAGATGCTGCCCGAGCACGACGGTCTGCCCGCGCGACATGAGCTTGATCGAATCACGCGGCGATGCCCCCTGCTCGATCCGAACCCACCGCGGATTGAATTCGAACTGCGTCAACCGCTCGGCGCTCATTTGCTCGATGACGAGCCGGTTCGGGAATAGCCGGATACGCTCGTAATCGACCGCATGACGTGCATGAATCACAAACGCGATGCCCACCGCCAGCAACTCGATGCTGGTGAACGGCAATACCAGCCACGCACCGCGCGCGACCAGCGACAGCGCTATCGCCGACGAGAACAAAGCGAGCGACGCATAGAAACAGACGAATTGCCTCGGCGATACCGAGCAATTGCGCTTCATCAACCAGTCTGCGAGGACCGGCTCCGCATCCGACAGCAAGGTAGTCGCTTCCATCCGCCACCTCCGCGCATACCGCTTACGCACGCGCTCTTCGGGGCCTGCCGCGCCCCGTTCCGGGCCCCCGGGCGACAAACTGACGCATTATAGGCGCGTTCAATAGCATCCACAAGCAAACGGCTATCGCCCTGCAAGCCAAGCACCACAAGCCTTTGCGCGCTTTTAGCCTGCATATTCCGCGCCGCGTCGCGCGCGGATTTCAGTGATGCAAAGCGCCGCCCCGCCTTCGGCGATGGAAGACCTCGGCGACCCGCGCTTTCCCGGTCCCGCAGGCGCGGACACTGCTTGGCGCCGCGAAGGAAACGTTCATCGACTGTGCGCAAGCGCGGCTCGGGCCCTCTCAACCTCACCGCCTCCGACTCCGGCCGATGTCTTCGATACGCACGATCCCATGCCCCTCGGCCGTCGTGCGCGGCACGGCCTTCCATGCATGGCCGTAGATGACCTCGAACGTCAGGGCGAGCGTGCCGTCCGCGCGGCGGCGCGCCTCGAGCGCCGAGAGCAACGCCGCATGGAGGCGCCGCGCGGCCGGGGACCCAAGGCCCTCCTCTGCACCGGCTTCGCCACGTGCACCGGCTTCGCCGCGTGCAAACGGATACGCACCCCAGCGGCGCACATCGGCGAGCAGTGATTCGGGCGACTTGTATGTAATGGTCAATGTCTCCTGGTCCATGACCGGGATCTCGAACCCGCTCTCGACGAGCATGTCGCCCAGGTCGTGCATGTCGACGAAGTCGATCACGTGGGGACGGCTGGCAACGCCGTGCGCGGCTTCGACTTCCGCATAGGCGCCGCGTAGCTCGCGCAACGTGTCGGGCCCGAGCGTGCTGAACATCAAGAGCCCGCTCGCCTTCAGCACGCGCTGCCATTCGGGAAGGACGAGGTCGGGCCGCGAATGCCAGTGCAGCGCGAGGTTGGACCAGATGAAATCGAAGGCGCCAGCCGCGAACGGCAGCGCCGAAAAATCGGCTTGCGCGACCCGCGGGCCGCGCGCACCGAGCGCGCGATTGAGCGCGGCCGGCAGGATGCGGCGCCAGCTCGTTTCGCCGACAGCGTGCGGCAATGCGCGCGCGAGCATGGCGTGCGAAAGATCGGTGCCGAATACAGGCGCTTCCGGAAAGCGTTCGCGCAAAGCGGACAGATCGTCGCCCATGCCGCAACCGGCATCGAGCACGCTTGCGGGATTCACTTTGATGTAGTCGAGGCGCTCGCGCATGCGTTGCGCGATTTCACGCGGCAGGAACGCCACTTCGCTGAATGCCGCGGCACGGCGATCGAAAATTCCCCGCACAAGCCGGGAATCATTGGCCGGACGGCCAGACTTTGCGGGAGTTGGGGACATGGCGGTCGAACTGGCGAAGAGCCCGAAGTATACTCGCTCGCTCCAAACCGTTCAGCGAAGGGGGCGCCCATGACGCGATCATCCAAGTCGCCGTCGCCCGAACGGCAGAGAAACGCGGCT
>DASZGN010000289.1:0-2557 GCA_035938775.1 Trinickia sp. | reverse complement strand
CAATGGCGTTATCGTCACCTACGTTGCGCAAGGGATCGCCAAGGCGACGGGGCCGTATCACGATTTCCTCGCCGGCGTCGTGCAACCGAACATCGCAGTCTTCGCCGAATTGGTGCGCCTCGGTGAAGTCTGCGTCGGCATTTCGCTCGTGCTCGGCCTTTTTACGCGCGTCGGCGGGTTCGTGGGGATCCTGCTTCCCCTGAACTACATGGCTGCGCGCGGGGCGATCGGCACCTTTACCGATTGGTCGAGCATCGACAGCTGCATGGCGCTGCTCTCCGCGATCAGCCTCGTGCTGCCGACGGGCCGCGTTCTCGGCGTCGACGCTCTCTTTGCGCGCAGACGCATTAGGCCGGCAACCGTTATTCCCGAAGTCGTGCCGGAACGTCCGTTGGACCGCCCGACCGCATCGCCCTAAGCGCCCTCGTCATCCTGAGCGCTGCATCAACCACTTATCGTCCGGAGCGCTGCATCAACCACTTGTCATCCTGAGCCCTTCGACTCGCTGCGCTCGCTCAGGATAAACTCCGTAGCGCGAAACACCGAAGTCGAAGGACAAAGTGCTGAGCGCTAGATCAACCATTTGTCATCCGTAATTGTGAAGAGCGTCGCAAAGAACGCGACTGCGCGCGCTTATCGACTCCTCAACGAGGGAATTGACCCCCTGCCTGCTGAACGAAGCCAAACCGTACTTATACGTCTCGGGGGGTATCTGCATGTCCCGGTTTATTCGATTTTCGATTTTACCGTTGGCGTTGATCATCGGGGTTGGACTGACGGTGGGCGGCCTGCGCGTCGGAGCGCAAGACGCGTCGAAGCCGGCGCGTGCGGCTCACGACGAACTCCGAGAACCGGTGGTGCTCGCAAGCAAGGACGGCGTCTTGGAGTTGACGCTTACGCCTCACCAAGGCACCGCGCAGTTCGACACGGTGCCGACACCAACGAAGAAGATGCTCGTCTTTCGCTATCGTCTCGAGCGCGGCACTTCGTCGAACGGTCAAAGCTCCGGCGACAATCTGTATCCGGCCCCTACTCTGCAGGTCTGGCCCGGCCAAACGCTGATCGTGCACCTCAACAACGAGCTGGCGGGATTGACGATTCGCGACTACTACAACCCGGCGTACACGCCCAAGGGTGAACAGGTCCCGATCTACGCGCCGATGCTCACGTCGTCCCCGTTCAACCTGCACGTTCACGGCGTGCACGTTAGCCCGAGGGGCAACTCCGACAACGTATTGCTCGACGTCCAAGCCGGAATGTCCAACACCTACGTCTATCACATTCCAAACGACATGCCGCAAGGCGCGTACTGGTATCACAGCCACCTGCACACGCTGACGATGCTGCAGACGTATCTCGGGCTGGCGGGACTTCTGGAGATCGGCCGCGTCGACGGCAACCTGCCAATCGTGACGCAACGGCACATTCCCGTTCGCAACATGATCTTGCAAGAGAACGCCGTCTTCGACCGGAGGGACGGCCTCGCCCAGATCAGCAACTACAACTGGCCGAAGGAAGGTGTCAGCACGCTGGCGGTCCCGAAGGGAACGCAGCTCGCCGACGGCACCTATCGGCCGTCGCTCGCGCCGGTCAACTTTACGGACTCGCCGAAAGGCACGAAGTACACCACGGTGTGGTGGGCTGGTCCGCCGGGGTCCCACGACAACAATCGCGGCGTCTTTCAGTTCATGCCGGCGAACGTGCAAGCGTTCAAGGCCGACGGCGGCAACGGGGCACACGACCTCCCGGCCGAGCCGAACCTTCCCGACGCGAAGCGCGACGTACAGTTCACGGTGAACGGCCAGTTTGAGCCCGTCGTGCGCAGCAAGGCCGGCCAGACCGAGATCTGGGTCCTCGAAAACATCAGCGACATGGCCTACATCAACGTGGAGCTGACGGAGACGGCCACGGGCGGCCATCCGAAGATCGCCGTAGTCGGCCAAGACGGCAACCCGTTTCTCGCGGTGCACTATCCCCCGACGGCGGGCGGCACTGAGCTACTCATTCCCCCTGCTTCGCGCACCGCGATCGCGGTGACGATGCCGGAGCGCGGCGACCTCGTGCTTTCGATGCCCCCGTACGGGCGGGGCACGAAAGCGATGACCCTGCCGGCGATTCTGTACACGAACAACGGAACCCAAAACTCGCCGGCGGTGCTCGGCAGCGAGACCGTCCTTCCCAGCGCTATCAGTTATAACGACGGATTCTTCGTCTTTCCGAGCCAAGAACTCGCCCGCGCGACCACCTCTGGCGGCCAGGGCGAATCGACGGCCTTTGCCGAGGGACAGAAACTTCACGCATACACGTCGTTCGTCGACCTGTCGCACGTCAAGCCCGACGTTCGCCGCACGCTGCTGATCAACGGCGGCTTCCTCAATAACTACGCGAGCACCGACG
Source organism: Trinickia sp. (assembly GCA_035938775.1). GTDB lineage: Bacteria > Pseudomonadota > Gammaproteobacteria > Burkholderiales > Burkholderiaceae > Trinickia. Next base: position 160 of record DASZGN010000289.1, on the reverse strand, counting down.
ACCCCAAGTCGTTCGTATATGCGTTCGATGGCAATGCGTTTCCCTATATTCCGCTCATCCAGCCGCGCCTGGGATCGGTCGAAGAGTGGAACTTCGTCAACCACAATAACGACGAACACCCGATTCACGTTCACGTCAACGATTTTCAAGTGACGAAGTA
>DASZGN010000288.1:0-6105 GCA_035938775.1 Trinickia sp. | reverse complement strand
CATGAAAGGCCGGCGCCGACACCGCAACCTGACGAGAACGCAAGAATGATCAAAGTCAGCATCCTGTATCCATATCGAGAAAACGGCCGCTTCGATGTCGACTACTACCTCGGCACGCATATGCCGCTAGCGGTCGCGCGTTTCGGCGCAGCGTTGAAGGGCTGGTCGGTCGACATCGGCATCGATGGCGGCAAGCCGGACTCGAAGCCGCCCTTTGTCGCGGCCGGGCACTTCCTGTTCGAATCTGTCGGCGCGTTCCGCGCGGCAGTCGGCCCGAGCGCCGCGGAGCTGGCCGCGGACGTCCCGAACTTCACGGACGGCGGGCGCGGTACGGTCCTCGTCAGCGAGGTCAAAGCCGGCGCCTGACCTGCGGCGGCAAGGGCGCGCTAAACGGCGGCAGCGTCGACGCGCGGAGCACCACGCACCACGTTGCGTTACTTCACTCGAGAAACCCAAGAAGGAAAGGATCGAAGATGTTCGGCGATATCGCCCGCTTTCTGCTCAATACCGTATTCACACTCTTCGGCGCCGCGCTGCTTTTGCGCGCCTGGATGCAGGCCGTGCGGATGCCACCCTACAACCCCGTGTCGCACGCCGTGTTCCAAGCCACGAACTGGCTCGTGCTGCCGCTGCGGCACGTCTTGCCGAAGGCACGCCGCATCGACTGGGCAAGCCTCGTCGCCGCGCTGATCGCGGCGATCGCCTATGTGGTGCTGATGGTGACGGTAGCGGGTGTCGATCCGCTCGGGTTTGCACCGGTGATCGCGCTCGTGTCGCTGCTTACGGTCGTCAAATGGGCCCTCAATCTCGTGATCTGGCTGACGATCCTGATGGCGCTGCTGTCGTGGCTCAATCCGCGCTCGCCCGCGATGCCCATTCTTTATCAGCTGACCGCCCCGTTCCTCGATCCGCTGCGGCGCATCTTGCCGCACTTCGGCGGCATCGACCTCTCGCCGATCCTGCTGTTCGTGATCGTGCAGGTGCTTTTGATGATCGTCACGCGCGCGGCCGTTTCGCTCACGCTTTTCGGCATCTAGCACCCCGCTTCACACCCGTGGCGCCAAAGAGGATTAACTGCTTCCGCTAGCGCGGAAGCAGGGCCTGCCGCGCCAAGCGCGCGGCGGCGCATGGCTGCGCCATATCGGGCCAAGGCTTACGCGTTGGGTGTCGTCTCCCCAGCCCTCACCCGCCCTCACCCGCCTCACCCGCCTTATCCGCTTTGCCGACGACGCCGAAGCGCGCCGGAATCACCGCGTAGACGGCACGCACCTTTTCGCGCGATACAAGCTCGATCAACTGCCGCGCCTGCTCTTCGGTGACGACGAACTCCACCTCGACCGTGAGCGACCCCTGCAGTTCGAAGAAGCGGTCCTCATGCAGCACGCGATGCGAGCCGAAGCCGGCCATCGCGCGAAACGCCGAGCCGCCGGCGACGCCCATTTCATTGGCCACGACGAGCAGCCACTCCCAGAGCGGCTTCCAATGCAGGCGATGATTTTCGTGGACGTAAAAGCGCAACAGCACGTATTCCATGGCGGCCTCCCAAGGCTGCTGGGGCGCATCAGGCAGCGACAAGCCACGCGCGGGCGCTCCACATGCCGAGACCCGTCAGCGCGAACGATCCCAACAAGTGTAGGCCAGCGGCGACGATTGCCCATCCGAATTGGCTTTGCGTCATGAGCGTGACGACTTCGATCGAGAACGTCGAGAACGTCGTCAAACCGCCCATGAAACCGGTGATGACGAAAAGTCGCCATTCGGGCGGCAGGCCGGCCTTAGCCGCAAAGTAGACGGCCGCGAAGCCGATCAGATAGGCACCGATCAGGTTCGAGGCGAGCGTGCCGAGCGGCACCGTGGGAAACACCGCATTCAAGCCGAGGCTGAGTACCCAGCGCAGCAGCGCGCCAAGGCCCGCGCCGATAAAAATGGAGACTATCGAGAAGATCAATGTCGCTTCCTGGTTCGAGTCGAAGAGCGGAAATCGAACCGGGGAACGGCCGCACCGGCGAGCGAACGCCTACCGTTTCCCGGCTCGGGGATTGGGTAGGCATCATCAGCCACGCGGGCGGTTAAAGGAGGTATGCCATCTCCCGTGCGGGTCGGCAAGCGCCGGGCGCAACGAGGCGATACTTTATGCGTTCGGCGAGCGGCGGGCAACACTCAGCCGATCGGACGTATCCGGACTTCTGTGTGTGAGGCGTGTTAGAACTCAGAGTCTGATGTTGACGCGCCACTTGGCAACGACGTTAAGTCAACGCGGGTACGGCCTCGCTCTCCTGATCAAGATATCGGGCGACCGAGGCCTGGCGGCCTGGACATTCCAGTTGAACCAAAGCGCGCGGGACCTCACACCCGGCGAAGCATCGGCAAGCAGGTGCGCAGATGGATCGACGCACCGATGCGCCACTGCACGAGATGCATCGACAAACCGATACGCCTTAAGCCAGCGCCTCTTTGCGCAACGTGACCTTGTCGAGCGTTTTGATGTCGACCTTCACACCGAGACCCGGACCCGTCGGCACGGACAGCGTGCTGTCTGCATTGAGCTCGAAGGGCCGCTCGACGATGTCTTCGAAAAAGTACTTTGCCGATGCGGAGATGTCCCCCGGCAAGGTGAACCCGGGCAGCGACGCCACGGCAACGTTGGTCGCGCGGCCGATGCCCGTCTCGTACATGCCGCCCATCCACACGGGCATGCCCTCGCCGCGGCAGAAGTCATGGATGCGCTTCGCCTCGGTCAAGCCGCCGACGCGCCCCGGCTTGATGTTGATGACACGGCAGGACTTGAGCTCTGAGGCCCAGCGCGCGTGCCGCACCGACAGAATGCTTTCGTCGAGGCAGACCGCGGTGGCGAGCTGAGCCTGCAGCTTCGCGTGATCGACGACATCGTCGTCGTTGAGCGGCTGCTCGATCAGCAGCAGACCGAACTGATCGAGCTCGCGCAACGTCGCGGCGTCCTCCAGCCGATACACCGAGTTGCCGTCCGCCTGAAGCATCAGCTCCGGGTGGTGACGTCGCACCAGCGCGATGTGCTCGACATCATGGCCCGGCTTGATCTTTATCTTGACGCGCCGATAGCCGTCGGCAAGATAGCCGTCGACCGTCTCGAGCAATTGCGCCGGCCGCTCGTGCACGCCGACCGACACACCCACCGCGACGCGATCCCCGCCGCCGCCGAGCATTTTCTGCAGAGAGAGGCCATCGCGCTGGCCGATGAGGTCCCAGATCGCCGTCTCGAGTCCCGCTTTAGCCATGTTGTGGCCGGTGATGTGTGAGATGGCCGAGAGGACGTCTTCGACCGTTTCGAATTCCAGGCCGAGAATCGTCGGGACAACGAACTTTTCGAGCACGAGCCAGTTGAGCGCCGTGCATTCATAGCAGTAGTCGGGAAACGTGAGCGCCACGCACTCACCCCATCCGCTCAGCCCGTCGGCGTGGACTTCGACGATGACGGCTTCCTTGCTACGCTGCGTCCAGCGCGAGGTCTTGAAAGGCGCGCGAAACGGCATGTCGATATGCCGCAGCGTGATTGCGTCGATACGCATGCTGACTCGTGTTTTTGGTTACGCGGGGAGCGTGGTTAGGTTTAAGCGGCGAAGATTGCGCTGCGGGGCTCGTCGCCCTCGCGCACCCAGGCCCGGTACATGCCGGTGGAATTGAAGCGCATCGACAAATTGCCCTGACGATCGACTGCGATCAGACCGCCGCGCCCGCCGATCGACCCGAAGCCTTCGGCCAGACTCGCGGCTACCGCTGTGTCGAGATCCTGCGCGAGATAGCGCATGCGTGCATGAATGTCGTACGCGCTGCACGCCCGGATGAAATGCTCGCCGGTTCCCGTCGACGAAACCGCGCAGCTCGCATCGTTGGCATAGACACCCGCGCCGACGATCGGCGAGTCGCCGATGCGGCCCGGCTGCTTGTTCGTCATGCCGCCCGTCGAAGTCGCCGCGGCAAGATTCCCATGCCGGTCGAGCGCCACCGCGCCGACCGTGCCGAACTTGCTCGAATCGCGACTGGCCGCGGCCGCTGCCGCTGCCGCACTGTCGTGATCGAGCGTTTGACGGTCTGTCGCCTGCTCTTGCACGGCCAGCAATTGCGCGAGGCGGTGTTCAGTCGAAAAGTACCGCTGGTCGACCATCTCCAGCCCGTGCTCGCGCGCAAAGCGGTCCGCCCCGTCGCCGCCAAGCAGCACGCTCCTGCCCTGCCGCATGACCTCGCGCGCCGCGAGGACCGGATTGCGGATGCGCCGCGCCCCAGCCACCGCGCCGGCCGCGACCCGCGCGCCGTCCATGACCGCGGCATCGAGCTCATGCTCGCGGTCCGCGTTGAACACGGCGCCGTGGCCCGCGTTGAACAATGGGCAATCCTCGAGCGCGACTACTGTCGCCACGACGGCGTCGACCGCGCTGCCGCCCGCGGCCAGCACCGTCTCTCCCGCGGCGAGCGCGGCGGTGAGCGCCTTGTGATAGGGCAATTCGTCGGCATCGGGGCCCGGCGATATCGTGCCGGCCCCACCGTGCAAGGCAAGGGCGTATTTTGCTTTCATCGTTTCAGTGGGGAAGAATCTTGCCGAGGAAAGCACGCGTGCGTTCGCTCTTGGGTTGGTCGAAAAACAGGTGCGGCGGCTGAACCTCGAGAATGCGCCCCGCCTCCATGAACACCACGCGATCGGCGACTTGCCGCGCAAAGCCCATCTCATGGGTCACTACGATCATCGTCATGCCGTCTTGCGCGAGATCCTTCATGACGTCGAGCACTTCGCCGACCATCTCCGGATCGAGCGCCGAAGTCGGCTCATCGAAGAGCATGAGCTGCGGCCGCATTGCGAGCGCGCGCGCAATGGCAACACGCTGCTGCTGGCCACCCGAGAGCTGCCCCGGATATTTGACGGCCTGCTCGGCGATGCGCACCCGCGCAAGCAGCGCCATCGCTTCGCTCTTCGCATCCGCCTCGTTCTGCCGCTTGACGAGCATGGGCGCGAGCATCACGTTCTCGAGCACCGTCAGATGGTGAAAGAGATTGAATTGCTGAAAGACCATGCCGATGTCTTTGCGCGCATGCGCCGCCGCGCGCGAATGATCGAGCTCGGTGCCGTTGAAGGCGATGTGCCCGTCGTCATGCGTCTCGATGCGGTTGATGCAGCGAATGAGTGTCGACTTGCCGGAACCGGACGGCCCGCAAATCACGATCTTCTCGCCACGCGATGCGCTGAGCGTGCAGTCGTTGAGCGCATGAAAGCTGCCGAACCACTTGTGCACGCCTTCTACCGAAAGAAAGGCTTCAGTGTTCATTTTGTCTTGAGCGCGTAGCGCCGTTCGAGGTAGCGACCGTAAGTCGCGATTGACAGACCGATAGTCAGGTAGATGGCGCTCACCATCAGATACAGCTCGATCGAATAGAGCCGCCAGGTGCTGTCCGCCAACGCCAGCTTGAGCGAGCCGGTGAGGTCGTAGACATTCACGATCATGACGAGCGACGTATCCTTCACCGTGCCGATCAAGAGGCTCGCGATCGGCCCGATCGTAATGCGCAGCGCTTGCGGCAGCACGATGCGCGTGAGCGTTTGCCAGCGGTTAAGGCTCAACGCGTGGGCTGCTTCGAGCTGCCCCGTCTTGATGGCCTGCAAGCCGCCGCGAAACACCTCCGCGAGATAGGCCGCGCAAAACATCGTGAGACACGCGGCAATGCGCAGCATGGCGTCGATGTGCCAGCTTTCCGGCAACACGAGCGGAAGCACGAACGCACCGAAAAACAAGAGCGTGATGAGCGGAATGCCGCGGATGCCTTCGATATAGGCGGTCGCCATGCCCCGTAGCACCGGCAGCTTCGAGCGCCGTCCCAAGGCGAGCGCGATGCCGAGCGGCATGCCGAGCAAACACGCGATCAATGCCAGAAACAGCGTGAGCGGCAATCCACCCCACAGGTCGGTGCCGACGGGATCGAGCCCGGCGAAGCCGCCCGCCATCAGCGCGCCGAAGGCGACGAGTCCTGCCGCGAGTGCCGCAAGGCCCGCGCGATTGAAGCCTCGCGGATGCGCGGCAAAGCCGATGCAGCCGAGCAAGAGCACGCTGCCCACCACGGGCCGCCATTGCTGACCCTCCG
>DASZGN010000287.1:0-2625 GCA_035938775.1 Trinickia sp. | reverse complement strand
GCGACAGCCGGCTCGCTGCGGCGATCGCGCAGCACCGCGGGCGACCCCTCGCGCGCGCGCTGCTGATCGACGAGGTCCTGAAGGGACACCGAATCGAGGTATTCGACCATCTTCTGGTTCAGAGTCGACCACAGTTCGTGCGTCATGCAGTGACCGTCGTGTTGTTTCGTGCCTTCGCAGGTGCCCTTGCCGCCGCACTGGGTGGCATCGAGCGGCTCGTCGACGGCGATGATGATGTCCGCCACCGTCACCTCTTGCGCTCGACGCGCCAGGTTGTAGCCGCCACCGGGCCCGCGCACGGACTCGACGATCTCATGCCGGCGCAGCTTGCCGAACAATTGCTCGAGATAGGACAGCGAGATGCGCTGGCGCTGACTGATGCCGGCGAGCGTCACCGGACCATGTTCCTGGCGCAAAGCCAGGTCGATCATCGCCGTAACGGCGAAACGGCCTTTGGTGGTGAGTCTCATAATGACAGGGGATCGAAATCTCGACGATTTTGGTCAAGTATAAATACATGACAGATTTAGTCAAGTATCCCCCTCCTTCCATTAGGTTATTAGGTGCACGATTGCGGGAGTCAGCCTGCAACGCCCAGCCGGGCGCGCAGATGCGCAAGGAGGCCATGGCACGCCTTTTCGCATTGATCGAGGACGAGTTCGAAGCCCTCGCCGCCGCCGAAGTAAGGATCGGCCACTTCGCGGGTTGCGGCAACGCTTGCGAACTCCATCAGCAGACGAATTTTGGATTGGTGCTCGGGCGGGCAAAGCTGCCGCAGATGGCCAAGATTCCTTTCGTCCATCGCGAGCAGAAGGTCGAAACGGTCGAAGTCGTCGCGCGTGATTTGCCGCGCACGTAAGGCCGACAAGTCGTAGCCGCGCTGCCGGGCCGCTTGCTGGGCACGTTCGTCGGGGGCTTCGCCGACATGCCAGTCACCGGTGCCGGCCGAATCGACGAAAATGCGCTCGGAGAGGTCAGCCTCGTCGATCTGCGCGCGCATCACGGACTCGGCCGTCGGCGAACGGCAGATGTTTCCGAGGCAAACGAAGCAGACCGCGATGGATTTCATCAATAGTGGGCAAGCGTAATCAGGGAAGGACTCAGACGCCGCGCGGCCAAGTCCCGTTCATCAAAGCGCGCATCGGCGTGCCCTGAGCGCACCTGATTCACGATGCTTGCGGCACACTCGCCGATACGCCTTCGCCCGCGACCGGCGACGCGTGTGCCGCGCCGTCGCCGACGAGTCCATAGGAAACCGTGCGTGCAAGTTCCGCGCTCACCTGTTCGGCCGCCAGCGGCTCGTGCGGTTCGCACTGTTCGTACGCGCGCAAGCCCGCAAGGACCACCAGCGCCGCCACCGCCACCAACGGCCAATAGTTCGATATTTTCGTTCTCATTTCGTGCCCCAGTTTGCAGCCGGCACGCGCGAATCGCATGTCAGCATTCCATGACACGCATTCTATAAATTCGGCCTATCGAGAAAAATGGGTGAATAGCGAATTCAGCGTTGCAATAGCGCAAACAATCATTTAGGCCGACGCTCAGCCCTGGTGGCTACGCTGAGCCGCGTACAACTCCCGGAACGTCCGCCCCGGCGGCGCCGGCATGTCGCGCGTCGCTGTCCAGCCTTGCCCGAACGGCAGCCGTGCGATCGAACGCTCACGCCCGCCGGCACGCTCCAGCACGCGCACGGCGAGCTTCGCGACGAGCGCATAGAGCCCAGGATTCAGCGCGGCGAAGCCCCAGGCGGCCAGCGCCATGCGCTCGCTCCAAGGGCGCAAGTGCCTTTCCACCTGCTTTTCGCGCAGCTTTCGCAGAAGATCCGACAACGGGATGCCCACCGGACAAACGCTGTTGCATTCGCCGCATAGCGTGGCCGCCTGCGGCAAGTCGAGCGCCTTGTCGAGGCCCACGTAGCTCGGCGTCAAAACGGACCCCATCGGCCCCGGGTAGACCCATCCATAGGCGTGCCCGCCCACCTTCTGATAGACGGGGCAATGATTCATGCACGCACCGCAGCGAATGCAGCGCAGCATCTCCTGGAACGCTCCGCCGATCAGTCCCGTGCGTCCGCCGTCGACGAGGACGACGTACATGTGCTCCGGCCCGTCCTCGTCGCCCTCGCCGCGCCGCCCGGTCAAGAGCGAGAAGTAGTTCGACATCGTCTGGCCCGTCGCCGAACGCGGCAAGAGGCGCATCGCGACGGCCAGATCCTCGAGCGTCGGCAGCACTTTTTCGATGCCCGTCACCGCGACGTGCACGCGCGGCATCACGGTACACATGCCTTCGTTGCCTTCGTTCGTCACGAGCGCAACCGAGCCCGTCTCCGCGATCAGGAAGTTGCCGCCGGTCACCCCCATGTCCGCCGAAAGGAATTGCGGGCGCAGCATTTCGCGCGCTTCGCGCGTCATCTCCGTGATCTCGGTGTGGCGCGGCCGCCCATGTTTCTGCGCGAAAAGGTCGGCGATCTGTTCCTTATCCTTGTGGACGACGGGCGCGATGATGTGGCTCGGCGGCTCATTATTGTTGAGCTGGAGGATGTACTCGCCGAGGTCGGTTTCGATCGACTGCACGCCCATCTCGCCCAGCACGGCGTTCAGCCGCATTTCCTCGGACACCATCGAC
>DASZGN010000286.1:0-1627 GCA_035938775.1 Trinickia sp. | reverse complement strand
CCGTCATGCGCTTGCCGCGCTGCTGCTGCGGGATGATGTCGCCGTAGATGCGCGTTGCCTCTTCGGCGAACCACGCGACATATGAGGCGCCATACAGCACCTCGCCGCGGCCTTCCGCGAGCGGCTTGCCCTGTTCGAGCGAGATGAGGCGGCCGAGTTCGTCGGCGTTCTCGATCATCAGGGCGTGCCAGCGATGCAGCACCGCCGCGCGCTCCTTCGGCAACGCGTCGCGCCATGCGGAGAAGGCGCGGGCGGCGGCGTCGGTGGCGGCGCGCGCATCGGCGGGCCCGCTATCGGCCACCGCGGCGATCTGTTCGCCCGTCGCCGGGTCGGTCACCGCAAAGCGCTTGCCGCTTGCGGCGGGCAGCCATCGGCCGTCGACGAAGTTATCCGAGCGAACGAGATCGCTCAATGCGAGTGTCTTGCTCATCAAAAGCTCCTTTGCAATGTCAGGCAAGCCGTGCGGCAACCGCCTTGCCCACTTCCATCGTGTTTGCGCGCCCGCCGAGGTCGCCCGTATGCGGCCCTTCCTTCAGCACGGCTTCGATCGCAGCGAGCATCGCATCGTGGGCCTCGCGTTCCGCGCCCTGACCGTTGCCGAGGAAGTCGAGCATCATCGCCGCCGACCAGATCATCGCGATCGGATTGGCAATGTTCTTGCCGGCGATGTCCGGCGCCGATCCGTGCACCGGCTCGAACAGCGACGGGAACGCGCGGTCCGGGTTCAGGTTGCCGGAAGGCGCGATGCCGATCGTGCCGGTACAGGCCGGGCCCAGGTCCGAGAGGATGTCGCCGAAGAGATTGGTCGCCACGACGACATCGAAGCGGTCGGGGTTCAGCACGAAGCGCGCGCACAGGATGTCGATGTGCTGCTTGTCCCACGCCACGTCGGGATAAAGCGCGGCCACTTCGGCGGCGCGCGCGTCCCACCACGGCATGCTGATCGCGATGCCGTTGCTCTTCGTCGCCACCGTGATCTTCTTCGCGCGGCGCTGTGCGAGATCGAACGCGAACTTCAGCACGCGCTCCGAGCCCTTGCGCGTGAAGATCGACTGCTGCATGACGAGTTCACGGTCAGTGCCTTCGAACATCGTCCCGCCCACCGCCGAGTACTCGCCCTCGGTGTTCTCGCGCACGATCATGAAGTCGATATCGCCCGCCTTGCGATTCGCGAGCGGCGACGGCACGCCGTCGAAGAGACGCGCGGGACGCAGGTTGATGTACTGGTCGAACTCGCGGCGGAACTTCAGCAGCGAGCCCCACAGCGAGATGTGATCGGGCACGGTGTCCGGCCAGCCAACCGCGCCGAACAGGATCGCATCGGCGTTCGCGAGTTGCGCTTTCCAGTCGTCGGGCATCATCTGGCCGTGCTGTGCGTAGTAGTCGCAGCTCGCCCATTCGATATGCGTGTATTCGAGGCCGATGCCGAAACGCTGGCTCACGGCGTCGAGCACGCGCAGCGCTTCGGGCATCACTTCCTTGCCAATGCCGTCGCCGGGAATCACTGCGATACGGTATGCGTTGCGATTCATGCCAGTCTCCGCTTCAAGTCGTTAGAGAACAATTGTGACCAAGTCCGGTTCGTGCTGTTTAGTTAGCATTGCTACGTATCTGCCGCAAGACATTT